>WRJY01000224.1 GCA_009778355.1 Desulfovibrionaceae bacterium
CCGGGTGTCCAACCCGGCTGCGGTTTGCGCCTTGCATCCACTGCCTTTGCGGGGCAACGGGCGCCATGAAAATAGTGTGAACAGGCCCTGAAGCATCGTTTGACGATACCAACAATCTTTTTTGCCGATGCTGGTGGCTTATTTTGCGGCTTTTGGCGGGCCATCGGCGGACAGTGGCGTCACTTCGTCACCAACGCCCTCACGGGCCTGATCGCCATGCGCCTGCATACTGTTCCCTGCCGTTTCACCGGCCACCGCTTCGACGCCCGCCTTGACCCGGCAATGCCCACGCGCCGCGCCGAAGCCGCGCTGGCCGCAGCCGTCCTGCTGCTGGCCTTGCTGGCCGCGCTGCTGCCCGCCACCGCGCTGCCCGCGGGCTATCACGACTTTGCCGACCAGCGCGCCTGGCTGGGCCTGCCGCACGCCATGGACGTGCTGACGAATTTGCCGTTCGCGGTCATGGGCGTCTGGGGCCTGGTTTGGCTGCGGCGCTTGCCGGCGGGCGGCGTTGGCGCCGCGCCGCGCGCGCTGGCGGGCGTGTTCTTCGGCGGCTTGCTGCTGACCACGCTGTGTTCGTCCATCTACCACTGGACGCCCGGCGATGCGGGCCTGTGCATCGACCGCCTGGGCATGAGCCTGGCGTTCGCCGGTCTGCTGGGACTGGCGGCGGCTGACCGCATCGGCGCGCGCGCCGGGCTGGCGCTGGCGGCGCTGGTGACCATTGCCGCGCCCGCTTCCGCGCTGATCGCCTGGGCCGGCAACATGACGCCCTGGGCCGTGCTGCAAGGCGGCGGCCTGGCGCTGCTGGCGGCGCTGGCGCTGCGCCAGCCGCGCGGCGGCGCGCTGGGCTTTTCGATCGGCGCGGTGATCGCGTTCTACGCGCTGGCCAAGGCGCTGGAGCTGGCCGACCAGCCGGTTTTCGCGCTGACGCAGGGGTGGCTGTCGGGTCACAGCGCCAAGCACGTGGCGGCGGCGCTGGCGGCCTGGCCGGTGGTACGGGCGTTGACTGCACAATGCGCTGAAATGAAATTCTGACGGCGCTGCAAACACCGACCCATGCCAACTTCCGACACGAGACATCCGTCCGGCGCTCAGGCCGCCGGCCAAGCCGCCGCACCGGGCGAGGCGCCCAACCAGTTCGCGCTGCTCGGCCAGCGCCGCTTCGCGCCTTTTTTCTGGACGCAGTTTGCCGGCGCGGCCAACGACAATCTGTTCAAGTTCGCCCTCACGGTGATGGTGACTTACCAGCTCAGACTGGGCTGGCTGCCGCCGGCGCTGGCGGGGCTGGCGATCGGGGCGCTGTTCATCCTGCCGTTTCTGCTGTTTTCGGCCACCAGCGGGCAACTGGCCGACCGCGTGGACAAGACCGCCATGATCCGGTGGGTCAAGAACCTGGAGATCGCCATCATGGCGCTGGCGGCCTGGGGTTTTGTCGCCTCCCATGTGCCGGCGCTGCTGGCCTGCGTGTTTTTGATGGGGCTGCATTCCACGCTGTTCGGGCCGGTCAAGTACGCCTACCTGCCGCAGGTGCTGGGCGAGCGCGAGTTGACCGGCGGCAACGGCATGGTGGAAATGGGCACCTATGTCGCCATTTTGCTGGGCAGCATCGCTGGCGGTCTGCTGGTGGCGCTGCCGCGGGCCGGCCACGCCTGGGTGGCCGCGGCCTGCGTGGCGCTGGCCCTGGCCGGGCGCATGGCGGCGCAGTTCATCCCCGGCGCGCCGGCCACCGACCCGGGCCTGAAGATCAACTGGAACCCGGTCAGCGAGACTTGGCGCAATCTGCGGCTGGCGCACGGGCAGGTCGCGGTGTTCCGCTCCATCCTGGGCATTTCATGGATGTGGTTTTTCGGGGCCATCTTCCTGTCCAGCTTTCCAGCCTTCGCCAAGGAGGTGCTGCACGGCAACGAGCAGGTGGCCTCGCTGCTGCTGCTGGTGTTCTCGGTCGGCGTCGGCATCGGGTCGCTGCTGTGCGAAAAGCTGTCGCACCGCCACGTCGAGATCGGCCTGGTGCCGCTGGGCGCCATCGGCATGAGCGTGTTCGCCATCGACCTGTACTTTGCCTCCCGCGCGCTGCCATCGCACGCCGGTTACGCGCTGGCCAGCTTTTTGGCGCAGCCCGCGCACTGGCGCGTGATGGCGGACCTGGCGCTGCTCAGCCTGTTCACCGGCCTGTACAGCGTGCCCATGTACGCGCTGATCCAACTGCGCAGCGCGCCCACGCACCGCGCGCGCATCATCGCCGCCAACAACATCCTGAACGCGCTGTTCATGATCGCCAGCGCCGTGCTGGCCGGCGCGCTGCTGAAAAGCGGCTTCTCGATTCCGCAAATACTCCTCATCACCGGCCTGGCCAACGCCGTGGTGGCGGTCTACATCTTTTTGCTGGTGCCCGAGTACCTGCTGCGCTTCATCGCCTGGGTGCTGTCGCGCCTGGTGTACCGCTACAAAATTACAGGCGATGAGCACATCCCCGCCAGCGGCGCGGCGGTGCTGGTGGCCAACCACGTCAGCTTCGTCGATGCCGTGCTGCTGATGGCCGCCAGCCCGCGCCCGATCCGCTTCATCATGGATCACCGCATCTTCAAGGCGCCGGTGCTGGGCTGGGTCTTCAAGCTGGCCAAGTGCATCCCCATCGCCTCGCAAAAAGAAGACCCGGCCACCTATCAGCGCGCCTTCGACGAGGCCGTGCAGGTGCTGCGCGAGGGCGACTTGCTCGGCATCTTTCCCGAAGGCGGCATTACCCGCGATGGCCAGTTGCAGCCCTTCAAGGGCGGCGTCATGAAGATACTGGAGCAGGCGCAGGCCGGCGGCCTGAGCGTGCCCGTGGTGCCAATGGCGCTGACCAACCTGTGGGGTTCGTTTTTCAGCCGCATCGAGCAAGGCGGCGCCATGGCGCGGCCATTTCGCCGCGGCATTTTCAACCGCGTCGGTCTGAACGTGGGCCAGGCGCTGCCCGCAGCGCAGGCCACGCCCGGAATATTGCAGGAGCGCGTGGCGGCGCTGCTGGCAGGCAGGCAAGGAGCAAGCAATGCCCCGCTGGCTTGAGCACCGCATACCGCCGCCCGTCATCGACCTTGCCTTTGCCACCCTGATGTGGTGGCTGGCCCGGGCGCTGCCGCAAGCGCGGCTGTGGCCGCGTGGCGGCGGGTGGCTGGTGTGGGTTGCAGCCATCGCGCTGGCCCTGGCGGGGGCGTTGATTGCGCTGGCGGGCGTGCGCGAATTCGCCCGCGCCCGCACCACCATCAACCCGCTGGCGCCCGAACGCGCCAGCCGCATGGTCAGCAGCGGCATTTTCAGCCGCACCCGCAACCCCATGTACCTGGGCATGTTGCTGGCCCTCGCCGGTTGGGCCGTGTGGCTGGGTAACGCGGCGGCATGGCTGGCACTGCCACTGTTCGTCGCCGTTCTCACCGTGCTGCAAATCAGGCCCGAAGAACGCGCCCTGCGCCAGCGTTTCGGCGCGCAGTTCGATCACTACGCCGCGCGCGTGCGGCGCTGGCTGTAATTGAATGGGGGGCTTTGTTGTAAACCCTTGCATATCAGTGTTGCAAAACGTTGGGGTTCGCTACGGCTCGTTACCCCAACTTTCCGTGCTACCCAGTTCGGAGGAAAAACCATACCGCTCTATATTGATGACGGAATGACACTGCGCGCCGAGTGGGGCGGGCGGGTTGACACGCTGGACATTCAGGTCGCCATGATGTGGGAAGCGTGGCGGAGGCTGGCTGTCCACGGCGGGTTTCTGACCAAGCCATGGTACAGCGATGTGGAGCGGCAGGCTGATGCTCCGCCCCTGTTGAGCGTTGAAGCGCTGCGCGCCGATATGGTGCGAATGACCGCAGTTATGGGGCGAACGATGTATATGTTCACGCAGGATCGCTCGCCGAAGCGCCCCCGGTTGCCGAGGGCAACCATGGGGGCGATGCTATCGGCGCGGAGCGGTTTCGAAGGTTGGGTTGCCAATCAGGTGTTCGTCGATATGAGATTGCCGACCTCCGGCCTTCAGCCGGTGGACGATCCCCGGATGGCGCCTCGCCAGTCGTCCAATCCGAACTTGTACAGTATTGGTTTCCGGCTGGTGACGGACTTTGTGGACATCTGGCACCCTGATTTCGTTCGCCTCGGAGGCTTGGTGGATCCGCAAGGCCGCATCTCTCCGATGGGTTACGTTTCCTGGCTGTCCGACGATGTCATCGATTCGCGTCAATTGCCCGACGCCCCGATCAAACAGCGCTACGCCAACGGCACTCTTTTAGGCGTGCGTCTTGATGCAGATGACGAGGGCGGTCAGGCCGAGGCGCTGGCCGCGCCGTGCACCGAGCCGGGATAGCGCCGAGAATTCCCTTCGTCCAAAGACAACCCAACCCTACCCCATGAGCCGCCGATTGTCTGATCGTTCGGAGCAAGAGCGAGCATGATTGGTGTGCGCGAAACAAACCCCAGCAATACCGGCCCATTTTGCCATTCGAGTCAGCGCGGCAGGTCGGGGAGAGGCGTGAACAGGCCCTAGACCGCATTGCGCCTAAACTTCCGCCCGATATGCTCCCTGCTCCACCCACCACCGCGCCTGACGGCGCTGGCGGCGCGCCCGTTTCGTGGTGGCGGCGCCTGCCCTGGTTCAGCCAGGACCGTTTGATGCAACTGATGCCGTTGGCCGCGGTGGTGCTGTTTCTGGCCACCATCGTGGCGGCTGTCTGGTACCTGCGGCTGGAAGAGGTGCGGCGCGAGCAGGAGGCGGTCAAGCGCGACGTGGAATACAGCCAGCAGCATCTGCGCCTGCGCCTGATGGAGCGGCGGGAGCAGTTGATGCGCCTGGCGCGCGACATTGCCAACCGTGAAGTCACCCCCGCGCAGTTCGGCGCCTACGCGGAACTGTTGCTGGCGCAGTACCCCGAGTTGAAGGCCCTGAGCTGGATCGACGAGCGCCGCCGCGTGGTGGCGGTTCGGGCCTCGCCCAGCGTCAGCGCGGTTCGCGAGTGGATGGACGATGGCGTGCTGAAACCCGGCGAGACCGAGGCGAGCTACGTGCTGGCGGGCAAGTCGCTGCAACCGGTGTATTCGCTGCCGGTGGCGGCCCATGACGCCGAGATCATGCTGCAACTTCACGTGCCGGTCACGCCCGAAAGCCAGTTCGCGGGCGAACTGCTGGCCGAATACTCGGTGAACGCGCTGCTGCGCTACGGCATTCCGCCCGAGGTTCTGTCCAAGTACGCCATTGCGCTGCTCGACAACGATGGCAAACTGCTGGCCGGCCAGAGCATTCCCGAGCGGCCTGACATTGCCGGGCGCTTGCCGTGGGCGGGCAAGGCCAACGGCTACGACGTGCCGGTTTCGGCGGCAGGCACTGGCCTGGTGCTGCGCGCGCAGGCCTGGCGCACCTCGAAGGACATGGTGGGCGACGCCTTGTTCTGGCTGGTGGTGACGCTGACCGCCATGACCACCTGGATGCTGCTGGCCAACTGGCGGCAGTCGCGCCGCCGGCAGCAGGCTCAATTGGCGCTGCAAGCGGAAACCAGTTTTCGCCGGGCAATGGAAAATTCCATACTCACCGGAATGCGGGCGCTGGATGCGCGGGGCCGCATCACCTACGTCAACCAGGCTTTCTGCCAGATGACCGGCTGGAGCGAAGAGGAGTTGATTGGCCGCTCCGAGCCTTACCCGTACTGGCCGGAGGAAGACCGCCAGATTCTGACCGCGCGGCTGTTCGACGAATTGCACGGCATGGCCCCCACAACCGGTATTCAGATGCGCATCAAGCGCAAGAACGGCACGCTGTTCGACGCCCGCCTGTACGTGTCGCCGCTGATCGACGCCACGGGCAAGCAGGCCGGCTGGATGGGGTCGATGACCGACATCACCGAACCCAACCGCGTGCGGCGTCAGCTCTCCGAGTCCTACGACCGCTTCACCACGGTGTTGGAGGCGCTGGACGCTTCGGTGTCGGTGGCGCCGCTGGGCAGCCAGGAATTGCTGTTTGCCAACAAGCTGTACCGCCTGTGGTTCGACGGCGCCACCGACGGCCACATGCAACTGGTGGTGCGCGCCGGCACGCCGCAAGCCGACGGCCGCTCCGCCGGCGATTCGCCCGCCGCCGAACAGGCCGAGGTGTACAGCGAACGCCTGGACAAGTGGCTGGAAGTGCGCTCGCGCTACCTCAACTGGGTGGACGGGCGGCTGGTGCAGATGGTGATCGCCACCGACATCACCGCCCGCCGCCGCGCCGAGGAATTGGCTGCCGCCCAGGCCGAACGCGCGCAAGCGGCCAGCCGCTTGGTCAGCATGGGCGAGATGGCCTCCAGCGTGGCGCACGAATTGAATCAGCCGTTGACGGCCATCAGCAACTATTGCACCGGCATGATTTCGCGTATGCGCGCCAGCGCCATCGGCCAGGGCGATCTGCTGGACACGCTCGAAAAAACGGCCCGGCAGGCGCAGCGCGCCGGTCAGGTGGTGCAGCACATCCGCAGCTTCGTCAAGCGCAGCCAGCCGCGCCGCCAGTGGACCGGTATGCCGGCCATCGCCGAGCAGGTGGTGGAACTGGCCGAGATCGACCTGCGCCGCCGCCAGGTCAGGCTGACGCGCCACATCGAGCCGGACCTGCCGGCGCTGTTCGTTGACCCGATCCTGATCGAGCAGGTGCTGCTCAACCTGATAAAGAACGGCGCCGATTCGATCGAGGCCGCCCGGCGCGCACCGCAGCACCGGCTGGTCAGCCTGAGCGTGACGCAGCACGAGGTGGAAGGCATGGCGGCGGTGCAGTTCACGGTGGACGACACCGGGCGCGGGCTGGCGCCGGAAGTCGCCGAGCGCCTGTATGAAGCCTTCTTCTCCACCAAGAGCGAGGGGCTGGGCATCGGGCTGAATCTGTGCCGTTCGATCATCGAATCGCACCAGGGCCGGATCGAGGCGTGCAACCTCTACAATGCCGGGCAGATCACGGGTTGCCGCTTCAGTTTCTGGATTCCGGCGGCCCCTGCCTGAATGCACGATGACGCCGCCTGGCGGCCACGGCAAGCTACTTTAGAGAAACAAAACGGCAATTACCCGGATGAGTCAGATTCACAAGCACGGCACGGTTTATGTTATCGACGATGACGAGGCCGTCCGCGACTCGGTTCAATGGCTGCTGGAGGGCCAGGATTTTCGCGTGCGCTGCTTCGAATCGGCAGAAGCCTTCCTGGCGCGCTACGACGTCCGCGAAGTGGCCTGCGCGCTGATCGACATCCGCATGGCCGGCATGAGCGGCCTGGAGTTGCAGGAGCGGCTGCTTGAACGCCATTCGCCGCTGCCGATTGCCTTCATCACCGGCCACGGCGACGTGCCCCTGGCCGTCGACGCGATGAAAAAAGGCGCGCTGGACTTCGTGCAGAAACCGTTCAAGCAAGAGCAGATCATCACCCTGGTCGAGCACATGCTCAGACGGGCACACGTCAGTTTCACCGAGCACCAGCAAGCGGCCAGCCGCAGCGCCCTGTTGGCCAGGCTGACCGGGCGCGAGCGGCAAGTGCTCGAGCGCGTCGTCGCCGGACGGCTGAACAAGCAAATTGCCGACGACCTCAAAATCAGCATCAAGACGGTGGAAGCGCACCGCGCCAACATCATGGAAAAGCTGCGCACCAACACCGTGGCCGACCTGCTGAAAGTTGCCCTGGGCCAAAACGGGCACAAGCCATGACCGCCCAACTCATCGACGGCAACGCCCTCGCCCGCCAAGTACGCGCCGAAGTCGCCGGGCGCGTGGCCGCCCTCAAACAGCGC
>WRJY01000225.1 GCA_009778355.1 Desulfovibrionaceae bacterium
CATGCAGCAGCATGGGCTGCGACGCGCGCCTCGATTGCGGCCTTTGACTGCCTTGCGGGCACCATGAAAATAGTGTGAACAGGCCCTAAACTGGGCCAACCGCACAGCCGCGCCTGCACCCTGCCATTGCAGCCATGAACCACCCTTTGTCTCCTGCCGCCACCGACGCCGCGCCGCTGCCTGCCCAGCCCGCCGCGCCCGCACAGAACGGCCCGGCGTTCCGGATTCTGGGCGCGATCAGCCTGGGGCACATGCTCAACGACATGATGCAGTCGATCCTGCTGGCGATCTATCCGCTGTTGCAGGACCGCTTTGCCCTGAGCTTTGCGCAGATCGGGTGGCTGACGCTGACTTACCAGGTTGCCGCCTCGCTGCTTCAGCCGGGGGTGGGCTTTATCGCCGACAAGCGCCCGATGCCGTATTCGCTGCCGGTGGGCATGGGGTTCACGATGGCGGGTCTGCTGCTGTTGTCGGCGGCGCCTTCCTACGGTTTTCTGCTGGTGGCCGCCGCGCTGGTAGGTACGGGCTCGTCGGTGTTCCACCCGGAATCCTCGCGCGTGGCGCGCATGGCTTCGGGCGGGCGCTACGGGCTGGCGCAATCGGTGTTCCAGGTCGGCGGCAACACGGGTTCGGCGCTCGGCCCGCTGCTGGCAGCGGCGATCATCATTCCGCACGGACAAGGCAGTGTGGCGTGGTTTTCGGCGGCCGCATTGATAGGAATGGTGGTGCTGACGGGCGTGGGGCGCTGGTACGCAGCCAACCGCTGGCGGCTGGGGTCCAAGGCGCGCAAGATGAGCGACGGCAAGGACGTTGCGCTTTCGCGCCGCCGCATCGTGGTCACGCTGTGCGTGCTGGGGGTGCTGATTTTTTCCAAGTATTTCTATCTGGCCAGCCTGAACAATTACCTGACCTTTTATCTGATCGACAAATTCGGCATCACGGTGCGTTCGGCGCAGATGTTCCTGTTTCTGTTCCTGGCGGCGGTGGCCATCGGCGTGCTGGCCGGCGGCCCGGTGGGCGACCGCATCGGGCGCAAGGCGGTGATCTGGGGTTCGATTCTGGGCGTGGCGCCGTTCACGCTGCTGCTGCCGCACGCCAACCTGCTGTGGACGGGCGTGCTGGTGTTCATCATCGGTCTGATGCTGGCCTCGGCCTTCCCGGCCATTCTGGTTTACGCGCAGGAACTGATGCCCGGCAAGGTCGGCATGGTGGCGGGGCTGTTCTTCGGTTTCGCTTTCGGCATGGGCGGCATCGGCGCGGCGGCGCTGGGGCATCTGGCCGACCTGACGAGCATCAACACCGTCTATCAGGTCTGCGCCTTTCTGCCCTTGCTCGGGCTGTGTGCGGCGTTTTTGCCGGATATACGGTCGTGAAAACGCTGCCTCTCAACAAAGCGCGTTCACGCTGGTCACAACCCACGATGGCGGCAGTCGCCTCTAGTTTTTCTCCCTCCACCAGCAAGGAGGAAGGGGAGCAAGAAGGCCTTTGCGACAGCCTCCATGGCGGGATCACCGGGTACACCAGCTTCTGCCAGCCATCACGATGACGACCGCAGCGACCGCAAAGATCAGCGTCATGGGGTCCAGCGCCTGACCCGGCAGCAGCCCGGCGGCGGCAATCGACAGAAAAGGTTGCAGCCATTGCGCCTGGCTCATGCGCAATGCGCCGCCCAGCGCCAGCGCGCGGTACCAGGCGAACAAGCCCGCCCATATGGACGCCATGCCAAGGCAAACCAGGCCGCCCCAGGCGGACGCGGGCACTGGCTGCGCGGGCCACGACAGCAGCGCGCCCGGCAACGTAAAAACCAGCGCCAGCGCACAGCCCCAGCAAACGGTACGCCCAGCGCCCAGTGCCAGTGCAACCTGCGCGCCATGGACATAGCCGACCGCGACGGTTATCACCGCGCCTGCCAGCAGCAAGTCAACCCACGCCAAGCCGAAGCCGCCGTTTTGCCTGTAAGCGCGCAGCAACGCGAACACCACCGCCAGCGTGCCGCCTGTCAACGCGCACAACCAGAACTCCAGCCGCGCGCGCTGGCGCAATACCCACGCCGCCAGCGCCGCCGTCACCAGCGGCAGCAACGCCATCATGACCATCGCACGGCTGGCGTTCGCAGGGCGCAGCGCGTCGCCCAGCAACAGCAGATAACCCGCTGCGTTGCCCAGCATCGCCAGCATCAACGGTTTGAGGTGCGAGCAGCGCGGCAACGGCGCGCGCGTTGCCAGCAAAAAAACAGCCGACAGCACGCCCGCCAGGGCTGCGCTGCCGAACATCACAAATCCAGGCGGCAGCGCGGGCGCGGCTGGAGTTCCGGCGGCCAGCCGCGCCGCCGGCAGCGCCAGCGCAAAGCAGAGCACGCCCAACATGGCCAGCCACAGACCGCGCGTTTCGTCGCGTGAACCAATGGATGGATGCACCGGGGAATTTGTTTTTTCGGTGCGCGCCGCGAGGCTACAGTGCATGGCGTTTCCTTGTCGTTTGTTAGAGCCTGTTCAGTGTCTTTTCGCCGACGCGTTGGGCCGCAAGCGGCTTGAGCGCCAAATCGTCCGATTTCGGCCCAACCCTTCGGGCAGATACCTTTTCGGGCGGTCTGCGGCGTTGCGGCGCTTGCCCATGGACGCACCATGGGCGGCGCGCCGCGCCTTGCATCCCATCGCCGAAAAGGCGCCTGCGCAACGGCGAAAAGACACTGAACAGGCTCTTGGAAACCGGCGGGAACGGCTGCCGGTCAATCACGACCTCACTGTAGAGGCAGGATAGATACAATACCAATACAATTTTCAGTACAGATGGCCAATCTGTATCTGTAACGCTGCCGATACAGACGAGTGCCATTTCCCGATTCCGCCTGCGCAATTGCCCCATTCCATGCCCGCCGTTTTACTCACCCGTGGCGCTGGCCAGCCGCTGGCCGAGCAGTTGGCGGCGCGCTTTGCCGAACGCATCCGCACCCGCTTGCTCGCCCCCGGCGCGCGCCTGCCTTCGGTGCGCGAATGCGCGCGCCAGTACGGCGTGAGTCCGCACACGGTGGTGGCGGCCTACGACCAGTTGCAGGGTCAGGGGCTGGTGGATGTGCGCCGCCAGCGCGGCTTTTTCGTGCGCGATTGGGCCGCGGCGCAGTCCGCCCGCCCGGCGCACGCGGTCAACCCCGGCAAGCCTGCCGTTGTGGCCGATGCCGGTACGCTGATTCGCGGCATGTTCCACAACCCCAGCGCCAAACCACAGCCCGGCATGGGCGTGCTGCCGCCCAATTGGATGGAAACGCCTTTTCTGTTCGCCGCCCTGCGTCGCATCGCCGGCGGGCCGCTGCTGCAAACGCTTTCGCTGCAATACGGCGACCCGGCGGGCGACGCCGCGCTGCGCGGCAGCCTGGCCCGGAGCCTGGCGAATATCGACGTACCGGCAGCGCCCGAGTGCATCCTGACCACCCTGGGGGCCACGCACGCGCTCGACATCGTCAGCCGCACCCTGCTGCGCGCGGGCGATGCGGTGATGGTGGAAGAACCCGGCTGGTCGATTGAATTTGCGCGGCTCGAATCGATGGGCATGCGCATCCTGCCGGTACCGCGCCACGCCGACGGCCCCGATCTGGAGGTGATCGAGCGTTACTGCACGGCAACCCCGGCGCTGCGCCCCAAGCTGTTATCGAGCGTGAGCGTGCTGCACAACCCGACCGGCTACAGCCTGACGCCGGGCTGCGCGCACCGCCTGCTGCAACTGGCCGCGAAGTACGACTTTCACATCGTCGAGGACGATACCTACAACCACTTGGCGCCCGAGCGCGCCACGCGCCTGTGCGCGCTCGACGGCCTGCAGCGCACCATCTACGTGGACGGCTTTGCCAAGCTGCTCGCGCCCAACTGGCGCATCGGCTTTCTGGCGGCCAGTCCAGCGCTGTTTGCGCGCCTGCTGGAAACCAAGCTGCTGGCTTCGCTGACCACGCCCGCGCTGTTCGAGCGCACCCTGGCCGTCTGCATCGACCAGGGACAGTTGCGCCGCCACAGCGAACACATCCGCGACCGGCTCGACGCCGCGCGTACCCGTGCGGTGCGGCTGGCGCTGGCCTCGGGTTGCCGCTTCGCCTCCGAACCCGCAGGGCTGTTCGGCTGGGTCGATACCGGGGTGGACACCGACCGGCTGACCCAGCGCCTGCTCGACGAGGATTACCTGATCGCCCCCGGCTCGCTGTTCTACGCGCGCCGCCCGCCCACCACTTTCATGCGCATCAACTACGCCACCTCGCAGGACGCGGCCTTCTGGAAGACTTTTGCGCGCGTGCGCGATGGTTTGAAATGAACGCCTGGCACGATGCCCGTGCCAGAGGCCGCTGAACTGGCGATTTGTGCCACCGGCGGCGGCACTTTAAGAGCTTGTTTACGATCTCAGCGGGCCCGCTGAGATCGTAAACAGGCTGTTACAGCGCCTGCGGATGACGCTGACTGGCCGCCCCAAAGGTCATGCTTTTGGAGCGCCGGATTCCAACTCCTCCGGCGCGCCCGGCGTGCGGCGGCGGAACATGCCGTGGCTGTCGGTCAGCAGCACCTGCTCGCCGTGCTGATTGAACATCTCCCAGATGGTGCGCACCAGGCCGACGTCGGGGCGCGACTTGAGGGGGCGCGATTCGATGATGCGCTGGCGCAGCGTCAGCGTGTCGCCGGGGTACACGGGCTTGAGCCACTTGACCTGGTTCAGACCCGGCGAGCCGAGGCTGGCCGCTTCGTTGAGGAAGTTGCGCGCCATCAGCCCCATTCCCATGGCGCAGGTGTGCCAGCCGCTGGCCGACAGCTTGCCGAAGATGGACTTGGCGGCGGCTTCGTCGTCCAGATGGAAGGGTTGCGGGTCGTACTTGCTGGCGAAGGCGATCACCTCGTCACGATCGACGGTGACGCTGCCGACTTCCGTCGTGGTGCCGACGGGCAGGTCTTCCCAGAAGTACTTGATGTTGCTTTGCGGGTGCGGGTTCATGGTTCGGTTGCAGACGTGGCAGGGTGGGCAAGGAAAGGGAAAAATATCACATAGCTTGCCTTGCCCGGCGGTGGCCAGACAATCGCCTTGGCGACTGCGGCTTGGCTGTCCGCCCGCTTGGTACTACGATGCGCGGGCAGCCAGCGGCGTGATGAGCGCTGGTTGACAACCGTTTTCAAAGGAGCAGACACGTTATGGGACAGTTCGTTGAACTCACCGCCGCCGATGGCCAGCAGATCGCCGCCTACGTCGCCCAGCCGGCTGGCCGGCCCAGGGGCGGCATCGTCGTGGTGCAGGAGATTTTCGGCGTCAATTCGCACATCCGCAGCGTGGCCGACGGCTACGCGGGCGAGGGCTATCTGGCGGTGGCGCCCAGCGCCTTTGAGCGCGTGCAGCCCGGCGTCGAGTTGAGCTACACCGACGCCGGCATTCAACAAGGCATGATCCACAAAAATGCCGTGGAGGCGCTGCCCGCGCCGGGCGTGATGCAGGACTTGCAGGCCGCCATCGGCTACGCCGCGCGGCAAAGCGGCGGCAAGGTCGGCATGGTCGGCTACTGCTGGGGCGGCCTGCTGACCTGGCGCGCCGTCTGCACGCTCAACGGCCTGGCCGCCGCCGTGCCGTATTACGGCGGCGGTGTGACCACGCCCGATGAAATCGCCCGCCAGCCCAAGGCGCCGGTGCAGGCCCACTTTGCCGAGCAGGACGGATGGATTTCGCTGGCCAGCGTCGAAGCCTTCCGCCAGGCGCACCCCGAGGCGCAGGTGTTCACCTACGCAGCGGGACACGGTTTCAACTGCGACCAGCGCAGCGCCTGGAACGAAGCTGCCGCCAAACTGGCGCGCGAGCGGACGCTGGCGCTTTTCGCCCGGCACGTGGGGTGATGCGACTCATCAAGCAACCGCAATCTCCACGGGCAAAGATGGTTCGGCATGAGCGGACATACGCCGGTTGCGGTAGGGACGAAGCAGGAAAGAGGCATCCTTTCTCAGCGGGGAAAAGCGCCTCAAAAAAAGTGTGAAGTCCGCCGGTACGCCGGATTCTGTGCGCCGCGCCAGCCTTGCGGATGACGCGGCGTGACCGCCATCAATCTGGGCCGGGGGTCGCCCGCCCGGCTCGGTGCCACCTACCCGTTGGCTCGGCGGGCCGCCTCGAAGCCAACCTACTTGGTGTTGCTGCGCGCAGAGATTGCCCGTTTCACCCGAACTCAATCGGCTCGTCTCTGTTGCTCTGATCCTCACCTCGCGGTGGAGAGCCGTTAGCTCCTGCGCTGCCCTGTGCAGTCCGGACGTTCCTCCAGCGCGCCCTTTCGGGCCTTGCGCCAGCGGCGGTCTGGCGGGCTTCACGGGGGCCGATTATCGGTCAAGTCAGCGCATATGGATATGCTGCCGAAGGCATAAAGAACAGGGAACAATCGACTCTCGCCATCTCAACCCGTCCACCCCTTTTTCAGGAGACCCAGGTCATGAAAGCCAACAGCATTCTCGAAACCATTGGCCGCACGCCCGCCGTGCGCATCAACCGCCTGTTCGGCGGCAGCGCCCAGGTGTGGGTGAAGGCCGAGCGCGCCAACCCCGGCGGGTCGATCAAGGACCGCATCGCCCTGAGCATGGTCGAGGCCGCCGAGCAGGCCGGCACGCTCAAACCCGGCGGCACCATCATCGAGCCGACCAGTGGCAACACCGGCGTTGGCTTGGCGATGGTGGCCGCCGTCAAAGGCTACCGGCTGATTTTGGTGATGCCCGACAGCATGAGCATCGAGCGCCGCCGCCTGATGCTGGCCTACGGCGCCACGTTCGAGTTGACGCCGCGCGAAAAAGGAATGAAAGGCGCCATTGCCCGCGCCGAGGAACTGGCCGCGCAAACGCCCGGCGCCTGGATTGCGCAGCAGTTCGACAACCCGGCCAATGCCGCCGTGCACGAGCGCACCACGGCGCGGGAAATCCTGGCCGACTTTCCCGAAGGGGTGGACGCACTGATCACCGGCGTGGGCAGCGGCGGCCACCTGACGGGCTGCGCGCGCGTGCTCAAGGCCCAATGGCCGCACCTGAAGGTGTTCGCGGTGGAACCCGCGCTGTCGCCGGTCATCAGCGGCGGGCAGCCGGGACCGCACCCGATTCAGGGTCTGGGCGCCGGTTTCATACCCAAAAACCTGGACACCAGCTTGCTTGACGGCGCGATTCAGGTCGAAGCCGAGGCCGCGCGCGAAATGGCCCGCCGCAGCGCCCGCGAAGAAGGCATCCTGGTCGGCATCAGCAGCGGCGCCACGCTGGCCGCCATCGCCCAAAAGCTGCCCGAACTGCCGCCAAACGCCCGCGTGCTGGGCTTCAACTACGACACCGGCGAGCGGTATCTGTCGGTGGAGGGCTTTTTGCCCGCTTGATTCGACAGGCTTTTTTCCCCTTTGCGGTTGCCGCAAAAGCCATCTTGCTCCCCTCTCCCCTCGGAGCTTGTCGCAAAACATGCGCGCTGCTCCCTCCCCTGCTGGGGGAGGGCTGGGTGGGGGCGGCGGCGTCACCATCGGATGCGCCGCTGGCCCCCATCCCAACCTTCCCCCAGCGGGGGAAGGAGCAAGAAAGCGCCGTTTGGCGTTGAGGGTTGAGCGTTTGGCGTTGGCTTGCCCGGTTTTGCTCCCTCCTCCGCGAAGCGGGGAAAGGAGCAAAAAAGGAATGCGCCGGTGGGCGTTTGATGTTTGGCGTGGGGCGTTGGATTGCTTCGCTGCGCTCGCTTGTGACGAAGCGCGTCACAAGCGAGCGCAGCGAAGCAATCCAGTGGCTGGCCCGTTGCCGTGACCG
>WRJY01000226.1 GCA_009778355.1 Desulfovibrionaceae bacterium
AGGCAAGCCCATTATGGGTCGCTTTTTTGCCGAAATTCAACGGGCTGCATGCCGTTCGTCGGCTCAAAACCGCCGCTCGTCGGATAGGGTGTGTATTCGCCCGCGAAAGCTGCTCCAATGACCGTATGGAACCTGTACGCAACCCCCCTTCCGGCGAGTGCATGCGCTTTATGGCGCGCGGTTTCACCGCCGTTGAACTGCTGGTGGTCATAGCCATCGTGGCAATCCTGCTCGCCTTGGCCCTGCCCAGTTTTCAGCCAATCATTGATCGCTGGCGCGTACGCCAGGCGGTGGAAGGCATGCAGTCCGTCATGTATTACGCGCGCTCCGAAGCCATCAAGCGCGGCGGCAACGTGGTGGCGGAAAAACTGAGCACCGACGTCAATGACAATAGCTGCGCCGCCCCGGACGACTGGAGTTGCGGCTGGATCGTCTGCACCAGTACCAATAACAATTGCGGCACGGATTCGGTTACCTTGCAACGCTTTGACCCGATAGGCGTCGATGTAAAAGGGTTGGGCGGCAGCGCGAACGCGGACATCCAGTTCAACCGCTGGGGACTGGCCGCCCAGGCCCAGTGGCTTGGATTCACCGTGTCGCCCAAAGACAAGGGCATGACCGATCCCGCGACACGCGGCCTGTGCATGAGTTCGGCTGGCCGCATGCGCATCATTCCGATGGAGAGTGTTCCATGTTCCGATACCAACAACTAAAACCCGCTTCCCCACGCCGCCAGCGCGGCATGACACTGCTCGAATCGCTGGCCGCTGTCGTCGTGGCCGCCTTGGGCATTCTGGGCATCGTGGGGGTGCAAATGCGCACCCTGACCGACACCCAGACCAGTGTGCGCCGCGCCCAAGCCATCCGGTTGATCGAAGACTTGGACGAGCGCATGAAAGCCGCCCCCAGCGGGCTGGCCACCCTTGCAAACTACCAGAGTAACTGGTTGAATGGCACCCCGCCGGTGCCGCCCGCCACCGATTGCCAACTCACCCAGTGCGACCCTGCGCAACTGGCTCAATTCAACCTGTCCAACTGGATGAGGACGGTTCAGAACGTCCTGCCCAAGGGCGATGCCAATATCTTCCTGGCCCCTGGCGACGTGGACACTGATCGCCGCCTGCTCGGCGTCATGATTAGCTGGCGCCAGAACGAGAGCTATACCGCCACCACCGCCTACCTGGACAACACCGACGCCACCCTGGAACGCGACGGCACCGGCGTTTTTCAGCAAGGCTCCGGGGGAGGCGTCGTGTGCCCCCCAGACCGCACCTGCCACCTGCAATACATCTCCGCGACCAACCGCTGTACACCCGACTACAGCAGCAACCCCTCTGTAGCTCAGTATTACTGTCTGGATGGGGGCAACTGAAAATGCCGACAACAAGCATCACCCTCCCCGCCCGCGCCGCAAGCCGCGCCCGGCAAAAGATCGCTGCCCCGTGGCGCGTCCAGCGCGGCGTCACGCTGATCGAATTGATGGTGGGCTTGGCCCTCGGCCTGATTGTGGTGGCCGTCGCCGTGGCCGCGCTTCTGGTTTCGCACGGCATTTCCGGCACCGTCAGCGACGTCACCGGCATCCAGCAACAGTCCGCCTACGCCTTGCGCCTGCTCGGCGGCCAGTTGCGCCAAGCCGCCTCGCTGCGCCTGATCGCTTCCACGACAGCGGTCGCCACCGACCCAATGACGCCCGTCGCCTTTATCATCAAGGACGGCTCAAATCCCGCCGCTCCTTATTACCTCGACACCACCACCTCCACCGGCCAGGCTGTTCTCTTGAGCGGCACGGACGGCGCCGGCACGGCCCCCGACACGCTGACCGTCGGCTTTGCCCGCGACCAGCTCAGCGTCTTCGTCCCCCCAAGCACCTACAACCCCGCCACGATCGCGGTCAACTGCGTTGGCGCGCCTCTCGATACCCCCGCAAACGCGGCCATCGCGGCGGTGCAAAGCGTCTTTTCCGTCGATTCCACCAAGGCCGAATTGCAGTGCAGCGGCAACGGCCAGCCGGTCCAGCCGGTCATTCAGAACGTGGCCAACTTCAAGGTGCGCTACTTGGTGCAAGACACCGCCACCACGCCGGGAACCCCGCAAATCCAGTACTTCAACGCCACGCAAGTGCCCAGCCAGCCTCGCGGCTGGGCGTCGGTTCAGGGCATCGAAGTGTGCCTGGTGCTTTACGGCAATGAGGCCATCGACATGCCCGCGGGCAGCAAATACACCGACTGCGACGGCTCCCCCGTGGACATGACCACCCTGACGGATTCGGCCCGGCGCAACCACATTCACCTGGTCTTTCGCAACGTATTCCAACTGCGCAGCATGGGGGTCATGTGAAAAACAATCTCGTCATTGCCCGCCCGTCCGCCCGC
Organism: Desulfovibrionaceae bacterium; assembly: GCA_009778355.1. Classification (GTDB taxonomy): domain Bacteria; phylum Pseudomonadota; class Gammaproteobacteria; order Burkholderiales; family Burkholderiaceae_C; genus Ottowia. The sequence continues at coordinate 2,373 of WRJY01000226.1, forward strand.
GCGTTCGCGCGCCGGCCTGCCCGCCAGCGCGGGGTGGCGCTGTTCATCGTGCTGGTGCTCGTCATGTTGTCCATGCTGCTGGCGGTATGGGCCTCGCGCAGCTCGCTGTTCAGCGAAATGGTGGTCGGCAACGACGCAGACTACCAACGCGCCTTCGAGGCCGCCCAGGCGCTGGAGCAAGACGCCAAGCTCGACATCCTCGGCCAAAGGGCCGATGGCAGGGACTGCTCCAGCACGGCCTGCCGCGAAACGACCGCCAACGCCAAAATCCCGCAGCAACCCCCGGATGTCATTTCCCTGATCATCCATCTTGCCGACACAAACACCGACACCCAATGCGACGCCGCCCTGTGCGTCAGGCGCGCGGGCCGGCAAGACTTCTGGAACAACAACGGCTCCTTCGCCACCGACCCCACCGTTGGCGAAGCCTCTCTGCCGGATATGCAAGCCGTCGGCGCGCGCTATGGCCAGTACACGGGCGCGGGCATAGGCAGCACCGCCTCGCCCATCAACCCCATCCTCACGGACCGCACAGATGGTCAAGGCGGCTGGTACTGGATCGAAGTGCTGCCCTATGACCCCAGCAGCCAGACCAAGGGCCTTTGTACCGACTGTGACGGCAGCTCGGCCGAATCCCTGGGGCTTGTCCTCATGCCCAACGTGGTGTACCGCATTACCTCCATCGCCTACGGCCGCAAGGCCGGCACCCGGGTGGTGTTGCAGTCCACCTTCGTCAAGCGAAGGAAACAGGATTGATTCCGCTCTTGAAGCAAAAGCCCCCGCAAGCCAGAAACCCATTTATTTGCAACCCCATTGCCGCCCAGAGGAGTTCATCATGAACGTTACACATGCCCCCCAGGCCGCCAAGCCCCATTTCCGCAAAAGCCTGCTGGCCCTGGCCGCCAGCGCCGCCCTGCTGCCGCAAGCCGCCCTGGCGCTCGACCTGACCCAGGCACCCCCTGCCACGGTACAACCCTACGTGGCACCCAACGTCATTTTGTCGCTGGATGATTCGAACAGCATGACCGGCAAGGATATCCCTGGGTCCACCTTGTCGCGCTCGGATCTGCTCAAGCAAGCCGTCATCGAGGTATTCAGCGACACCACCCTGTTGCCCGATGGAAAAATCCGGTTGGCATGGCAAACCATAAACGGCAATGGCCCTTACGCCTGGAATTACACATGCACCGTGCCGCTGGATGCATCTGATGCCGCCAAACAGCCTAACCAGAAACCGAACATACTGCGCGTGCTCGAGGGCGCCCCCGGCACGGCAGGCAGCCGCGACACCAGCACCAGCCGCGGCAGATTCCTGAACTGCATGGATCACTGGCAGGCGCCCGGTAACACGCCAACGCACAAAATGCCCGTTGGTGTTTACCAGTACATGACTGCCGACCTCAATCCGAACGGCCCTTGGGCCACCTATCCCGGCGACAGCTCCAAGCCCGTGGAATATTTGGCCTGTCGCCGCAACTACCATATTTTCATGACCGACGGGGGCTGGAACAATGCGCCTATCAACGTGCCCCCAGACCCCGGCACCCCTGTTCTTCCGCCCACCACCAATCCCGCCAACTACGACGGCAACCCGCATAACCTGCCCGATGGCACACTCTACAGCATAACCGACCCCGACACCCAGATTTATCGCGATCTCGAACCCAGTTCGACCTGCGCCACCTACAACACCATGACCCCCAACTTGAATGGCGGCAACATCGCGCCGGGGTACGGCGGTGTAGTCACATGCATGTCCACGATTGCCGACTGGTCTTTCTTCCTTTGGGCCACCCAGTTGCAAGATCCAACCTATCTGGACCAAGTCAAGCAGCCCGGCAACATAGCGGTACAGCCTTCAAGCGATTATCTGGCGGCGCCGGATTCCGAAACCTTCATCGACTGGAAGACGACCCGCCAAGGCACCATCAATAACAAATACTGGAACCCGCGCTACGACCCGGCCACTTGGCCGCACGTGCAGACTTACACCATCGGTTTCAGTACCGAAGCCGTTCCTCCTGGAAACTTCCAGAACAACGCTAATCACACCTACATCGGGCCAGTGGCGGCGCCGACAACAGGCGTGGTGCCCTACGGCTATGACGGCGACTTTGCCGAATATGTCAGAGGCGACTATGGCTGGCACGTCATGGGAAGTGACGGCGTCGTCGGCTCCTCCTACTACAGCTACTACGGTGCCAACCTCCACATTCTTGACCAAAGCCAGAGAGGCTTGGATTTGTGGCATGCCGCCATCAATGGCCGGGGCAAGTTCTATTCGGTGAACAAAAGCGATGACATGAAAAAGGCGTTCCTGGACATCATCGGCAACATCATCACCGCCAACGAGCCGAGCATCAGCACCATGGCCGCCAGCGGCTTCAGCACCTCGCGCGTCGACGTAAACACCTTCATCGCCGGCTACGAACCCACCCAGAGCTGGGCGGGCTATGTGAAGTCCACGCTCATCAAAAACGACGGCACCACGCCAGACAACCCGAATTGGGGCGGGCAGACCACGGCGCAAAAACTGACCGGCGTGGACCCCGCCACGCGGACCGTGCTCTCCTGGAGCAACACATATACCGGAGGCGGCGGGAACCACGATGGATTCACGGGCGGCGTGAATTTCACCTACGCCAACCTGAGCGCCGCGCAGAAGGCTCTGTTCGACGCCGGCGACGGCAATGGCGCGCAGCGAATCAATTACCTGCGCGGCGACCGCGCCAACGAAGCGCCCGCCGGCCTCTCCTTCCGCGCCCGCACAAGCGTCCAGGGCGACATCGTCAACTCAAGCGTGTGGTACACGGGCGCGCCCGCCAGCGCCTATGCGATGCCCGGTTACGCCGATTTCGTCCGCCATCACCAGCGCGCTCCCATGATCTACGTGGGCGGCAACGACGGCATGCTGCACGGTTTTGCCGCCGGCGACGGCACTGAAAAAATCACCTACGTGCCCAAGGGCGTGATGAGCACCCTGAACCTGCTCACCGACCCCGCCTACGGCCAAGCCATCGGCCACCGCTATTTCGTGGACGGCTCGCCCATGACTGGCGACGCAAACTTCGATGGCGGGCATGCCGACAGCTACACCGCCGCCACCTCCGATTGGCGCACCGTGCTGGTCGGCACCCTGGGCGCGGGCGGCAGGGGGTTCTTTGTGCTGGACGTGACCGATCCGTCCAGCTTCAACGCAGGCAACGCCAGCACCTTGGTCATAGCCGACCACACCCGCGGCAACGACGAAACGCAAATCTCCACCTGCGGTGCCCTGTCAGGTTCCGAACTGACCGCCTGCAACACCGCCTGGACCGCGGAAGCAGACTTGGGCAACATCACCGCGGCGCCGGTGCTTGACGACACGGACGGCCTGCGTGCCACCCAGATCGCGCTGATGAACAACAATCACTGGGCCGTGGTGCTGGGCAACGGCTACAACAGCATAAACAAGCGGCCAGTGCTGGTGATCCAGTTCCTGGATGGCACGGCGGGGTCGAACGGGAACCTGATGATGATTCCCGCCACGGACGCCCTCCCCGGCGTCGGCAACGCCAACGACAACGGCTTGGGAGCGCCGCGCCTGGTGGACATCAACGGCGACGGCCGGGTGGACGTGGCCTATGCCGGCGACAACCTGGGCAATCTGTGGAAGTTCGACCTGACCAGCAGCAACCCAACCGAGTGGGGGGTGGCCTTTGGCGGCCGCGACAACCCGCTCTTTACCGCCACGGGGCCAGCCAGCCCCGCCGTGGGTGCGCCGCGCGACAAGCCCCAGCCCATCAGCGCCCCGCCCACCACGCGGCCCAACGACCGCAAGATGGTCACCACCCACCCCGGAATCGCGGACACGGCAGTCGGCGGCATGATGGTGGTCTTTGGCACCGGCCGCAACGTGGCCACGGGCGACGATATCAACACGAACGTGCAAACGCTGTATTCGGTGCTGGACAACAGCCGTTACATGGTCAACTCCCCCGACAGCAGCTTGGGCCAGCGCCTGATAGTGAACCCCGGCACGGGCGGCCACCTTGGCGACCCAGGCTACGTACCGGCGCCTGCCGCCTTGGGCGCTGGCGTACTCGCCGCCAACCTGGCCCAGCAGACGGTCACCGCCGCGGGCGTGTTGCAGGCCACGGACGATCTGAGCGCGGCCACCTGGATGGGCCGCAACGGCTGGTATCTGGATTTCCCGGAAACGGGCGAACGCCTGCTGCAATCCATCCAGTTCTATGACGCCTCCAACATCCTGTCGGTGTACTCGCAAATCCCGCCCAAGGGCAGCGCGGAAGGCATCGCCGCCGCCGCCGGAACGGAAAGCTGCCAGAGCGGCACCGTGGATGCGGGGCGCGAGTTCCTGACGTTCATCAACATCATGGACGGCAAAGCGCCCTCGGTGCAACTGATCGACGTCAATGGAGACGGCAACTATGACAGCGGCGACAACGGCGTCTCGCGCGTGGCCACGACTTACGGCCCGCATACGCAAACCATCATCGGCGACCGCATATACGACTACAGCCCCAATGGCGGCGGCGCCAGTAGCGGTAACCCGCCGCCGCCCTGCCCGAATCCTGCGAATTGCCCACCACCGCCGCGCTGCGACAACCCTGCAACTTGCGACGCCCGCATGCCCCAGCAGACCCTGCTCCCAAGCTGGCGCCAGTGGCAGTAAGCGCACGGAAGGAACCTCGCCATGACCCGGACATTGCCCAGCAAGCCACAGCAGCGCGGCTTCACGCTGATTGAACTGATGATCGTGGTGGCCGTGGTGGCCATTCTGGCGACCATCGCCGTGCCCTCTTATATGGAGTACCTGCGGCGCGGCTACCGGGCCGAGGCGCGCGCCGGCCTGTTGCAGGCCGCGCAGTGGATGGAGCGCGCGGCCACCGCAACAGGCACGTACCCGCTGACTGCGGGTTTCCCGACCGGCCTGACCACGGTGCCATCCCAAAAATACAACATCAGCATCACGTCAACCGATGGCCTTGCATTCCAACTGACGGCCACCCCCAGCGGTTGGTCTGACGCCAAGTGCGGCAATTACACGCTGGACCAAACCGGGTTGCGCGGCGCCAATGGGGCAACCGCCGGTCAGGTCATCCTCGACTGCTGGGGTAAATAAGCGATCTCGCCCTTGGTCTTTCTCCCTCGCCCGCTTGCGCCCCGCAACCGGGCAGGCAAAAAACGGCGTCATTCCCGCGCAGGCAGGAATGACGGGTGGGGGGCGATACCCGTTCGGGCTGAGCTTGGCCTGTCCTGAGCTTGTCGAAGGGTCGAAGCCGGGCGCCGGCCAACGACCAAGCTTAGGCTGAACGGTTCTTTCTTGAACTCCAGGTTCCTTTCGCGACAGCCTCCATCAGCGGCGACAATCAGCGTTTTGCCGCCGCCATGCTCCACCCCGCCATCCGCACCCAACTCGCCCGCCGCGCCGAACGACTG
>WRJY01000227.1 GCA_009778355.1 Desulfovibrionaceae bacterium
GAAGGCTACGACCCCTACGTCAAGCAGGGCGAGGGCCTGCGCTTCTACGGCCAGAAAGACGGCAAGGCCAACATCTTCGCGCTGCCCTATCAGCCCGCGGCGGAAAGCCCCGACAAGGAATACCCGCTGTGGCTGTGCACGGGCCGCGTGCTGGAGCACTGGCACACCGGCTCGATGACGCGCCGCGTGACCGAACTGCACCGCGCCGTGCCGGAGGCGGTGTGCTTCATGAACCCCGACGATGCCGCCGCCCTCAAGCTGCAACGCGGCATGCAGGTCAAGGTGCAAACGCGGCGCGGCGAAATTCTGGCCGCCGTCGAAACCAAGGGCCGCAACAAAGTGCCGCGCGGGCTGATCTTCATCCCGTTCTTCGACGAAAGCCGGCTGGTCAACAAGCTCACGCTGGACGCCACCTGCCCGATCTCGAAGGAAACCGACTTCAAGAAGTGCGCGGCGCGTGTTTTGAAAGCTTGACGCGGCCTTGATTCGATCATGCTCGTTTTTGCGCCGCTGGCCCCCATCCCAACCTTCCCCAAAAGGGGGAAGGGGGCACATTTCCTCCCCCTCTGGGAAAGGGCAGGGTGGGGGTCAGCGGCGGTCGATGACGAGCCCGTTTCAGAAGTGTCAACGAGCTACTCAAAACCGTTCTAAACCACCGCTCCAACCGCCAGAACTCATCGTTTCGTCATGACCGCCATCAACCGCCGCAACCTGCTGCAAGGCGCTGCCTCGGCCGCCACGGCCGTGCTGGTGGCTGGCGGCGCGGCGGCGCTGGCGCGGCCATCGCTGGCGCTGCCCGCGCAGGCCCTGCGCCCGCCCGGCGCGCTGCCTGAGCGCGAGTTTCTCGGCGCCTGCACGCGCTGCGGTCTGTGCGTGCGCGACTGCCCGCCCCAGGAACAACTCAAGCCCAATACGCCGGATCGCGGCGGCGCGGCGGCAGGCGATGGGGGAGCGCTCCAGGAACTGAATCTCAACCCTTTGAGCCGCGGCATGACGCAAGAGGGCAAGGGCGTTGCACGCCCTCCAGGACGCCAGAACCTGATGCTCAGCGCCTGGGGCAGCGGCATGGCGGCGAATATCGCCATCGGCACGCCTTACTTCGTGGCGCGCGACATCCCGTGCAAGATGTGCGAGGACATTCCCTGCGTCAAGGCCTGTCCCACCGGCGCGCTGGACCATGCGCTGACCGACATCACCAAGGCGCGCATGGGCACGGCGGTGCTGATCGACCAGGAAAACTGCCTCAACTTCCTGGGCCTGCGCTGCGACGTGTGCTACCGCGTCTGTCCGGTCATCGACAAGGCGATCACGCTGGAAAAGCAAAGCAATCCGCGCAGCGACCGCCACGCGATGCTGCTGCCCACCGTGCACGCCGACTATTGCACCGGCTGCGGCATGTGCGAGCAAAGCTGCGTGCTGCAAGAGTCCGCCATCAAGGTGCTGCCGATGCAGCTCGCACGCGGCGAAATCGGCGCGCACTACCGCAAGAACCTGCTTCAGCGCAGCGACGCCGGCCACGTTGGCCACACGCGCAGCGGCGAGGTCGTCAAGCCCACCGAGGGCTTGCCCAGCTTCGATCTGCCGGTGCAGCGCCTGCCCGATCAGCCCGTGCCGGGCGATCTGGCCCCGCTGCGCTCCGGCGCCGAGCCCTACAACCCGCCGCCCATCGGCGGCCAGCCGGGAGCCGCGCCATGACCGCCGTCGTGCCCGCTGCGCCCCGCGAACTGCCCTCCGGCGGCGCGAAAAAAATGCCCGCCGCCCCAAGAAAAGCGCCCAGCGCCGATGCCGTGCGCGACAAAGGCTGGTGGAAGGCCAGTCAATGGCTGGTGCTGCGGCGGCTGTCGCAACTGTCGATCCTGGCGCTGTTCCTGCTGGGGCCGCTGGCCGGCATCTGGATCGTCAAGGGCAACCTGGCGTCCAGTCTCACGCTCGACGTGCTGCCGCTGACCGACCCGTTCCTGCTGGCGCAGGTGCTGTTCACGCGCCACTGGCCCGAGGCCACGGCCCTGACCGGCGCGGCCATCGTCATCGTGTTCTACGCCCTGATCGGCGGGCGGGTGTTCTGCGGCTGGGTGTGCCCGCTCAATATGGTTACTGACGGCGCGTCCTGGCTGCGCCGCCGGTTCAACATCACCAGCGGGCGGACGCCCCGGCGCGAATTGCGCCACTGGCTCCTGGGCGCGGTACTGCTGGCCAGCTTGATTACCGGCGTCACCGCATGGGAGTGGGTCAACCCCGTCAGCATGATGCACCGCGCCATCATCTTCGGCGGCGTGGCGGCCTGGGGCGCGGTGGCTGCCGTGTTCCTGTTCGATTTGCTCATTGCGCCGCGCGGCTGGTGCGGCCACGTCTGCCCCATGGGCGCGGCCTACCACCTCATTGGCCGCAAGAGCCTGCTGCGCGTCAGCGCCCGGCGCTCCTCGGCCTGCAACGACTGCGCCGACTGCTACGCCGTCTGCCCCGAACCGCACATCATCCCCGTGCCGCTCAAGGGCAAGGACGGCGCCACGCCGCTGATCCTGACTCCCGAGTGCACCAACTGCGGCCGCTGCATAGACGTGTGCAGCAAGGACGTGTTTACCTTCACCCACCGATTCGACCACCGGAGAGACTGATGAAACCCATCGCTCAACTGCTCAAGACTCTGTTGCTGGCCAGTGCGCTGGCCATCGGCGCCGCCCAGGCGCAGACGGCGCCGTCCGCCGCCGCCAACGCGGCGCCAAGCGGCCCGGTGAAGCTGCAAGGGCTGCGCGGCGGCGCGCCCCTGACCGAGGACATCGGCATCAACCCCTCGCGCCAGGAGCCCGACCGCGGGCCGCACGACCGCGACTTCGTGCAGCAGCCACCGCTGATCCCGCACACCATCAACGGCTACCAGATCACCAAGAACTTCAACAAGTGCATGGACTGCCACTCGTTCCAGCGCGCCAGGGCCAACGGAGCAACCAAGGTCAGCATTTCGCACTTCCGCACGCTTGAAGGGCAAGAGCTGGACAACATCAGCCCGCGCCGCTACTTCTGCAACCAGTGCCACGTGCCGCAAACCGACGCGCGCGCGCTGGTGGACAACACCTTCCAGCGCGCCCGAGGGCTTCAATGACACCTGAACAGCTCGGTGCGCCACACATGCGCAGGAGGCCCCTATGACCCAATCCACATCCACCCGGCGCACCGTCGCGCCGCCGCGCCGCAAGGGCTTGTTCGGCAGACTCTTTTGCACCCGGCGCTTCGCCGTGCTGTTTGCCGCCTTCGTGGTCGGCATCCTGTTCTGGGGCGCGTTCAACACCGCCCTGGAATGGACCAACCGCGAGGAATTCTGCATCAGTTGCCACGAAATGCGTGACAACGTGTACAAGGAATACCGCGCCACCGTCCACTACCAGAACCGTACCGGCGTGCGCGCCACCTGCCCCGACTGCCACGTGCCCAAGGACTGGACGCACAAGATCATTCGCAAAATCCAGGCCAGCAACGAGCTGTGGCACCACCTGCTCGGCAGCGTCGATACGCCCGAGAAGTACAACGCCAAGCGCGCCCAGTTGGCCAGCAGCGAATGGGCGCGCATGAAGCGCACCGACAGCCGCGAATGCCGCAACTGCCATGACTTTGGATCCATGGACTTCGCCGAGCAGGACGCCCGCAGCGGCAAGCAGCACCAGCAGGCCGAAGGCACCAACATGACCTGCATCGACTGCCACAAAGGCATCGCCCACACGCTGCCGCCCATCGAGCAGAACATCGGCGCGCCCAAGGCCAACCCGGCGGATGTAGGCAAACCCGAAATGCTCCCGCTGCCCGTGCGCGAGCCGCTGCCGGGGGCCGAGCAAGACTGAAAGCGCCGCACATGCCATGAAAAAGGCCATCGCCCGCGCGATGGCCTTTTTTCTGGGTACGCGTCAGGCCGTGGCCCGCGCCGCCATCGCTATCGCCCCTGCCGGGCACACGCTCACGCAGTCGCCGCAGGCAGTGCAGGCTGCCGGGTCCAGTTGCATCCGGCTGATGCCGCCCGGCGCGGGCTTGAAGCGGATGGCGCGGGCGTCGCAGGCGTCGGCGCAGATGCGGCATTCGACCTTGTTCAGCGCCAGACAGTGCGGCGCTACCTGCGCCTGCCAGAGCGGCCAAGCGGCGACATGGGGCGCGGCGGCGCGATCGAGCGCGCGCGGTTTGCACGCCCGTTCACAAGCGCCGCAAAAGTCGCAACCGCGACGGGAAAAATCCATTTCGGGAAAGCCGCCATCGCCCAGCCTCAGCACGCCATGCGGGCAAGCCTGAACGCAAGCGCGGCAGCGGTCGCACTGCTGATTGAAACGCGCCTGCGGCAGTGCCCAGGGCGGGCGCTGCACGGCGGGGGCAGCCTGAGCGATGCGGCCACGCAGAAAGGAGCGGCGGCGCGGGTCGATCATTGGGCCGTTCCTGCTGTCATTTCATTGGAACGGGGTATGGAGTGGGGCAAGCGCGGCGAACCCCAACCGATGGAGGCATCACGGTGCAATGGCTATCGTTGGGGTTCGCTGCGCTTGCCGCCAACCTGCCGGCTGTCAATGGATGAAGCGCGCCGGGCATTCGGCGGTGGTCAGCGCCCGGAAGCCTGCGACGCCGGACGCTGCTCCAGCCCCGGGGGCATGTAGTTCTCGTCGTGTTTGGCCAGCACTTCGCTGGCGATGAGCTGGCCATTGGCGTCCAGCCGGCCCCGGGCGATCGCGCCCTTGCCCTCGGCGAACAGATCGGGCAGCACGCCGTGGTACACCACGGGCACGCTGTGCACCATGTCGATGTCGGTCAGGGCGAAGCGCACTTCCAGCTCCTGCCCCGCGACGCGACGGAAAGAGCCCTTCTCCACCAGGCCGCCGATGCGCAGGTTGCCCTTGCCCTGCGCCTTGCCGGCGGCCACATCGGCGGGCGTCAAATTGAATTCCAGGTTGTCCTTGAACGCGAACAGCACCGCTGCCAGCGCGATGCCGCCCAGCAGCAGCGCCACGACCACCAGCAGCAGGCGGCGCTGGCGCGGGGTCCAGGCAGGGGTGGCCGTGGCGGCGGGGGCTGATGACATGTCAATCTTCCTTGCTTTGGGTATCCAGCGCGCGCGCGCAGCGCCGCAGCGACCACCATTCCAGCGCCAGCGCCAGCGCGCAAAAACCAAACGCGCCCCACACGTAAGGGCCGTGCTTGCCCATTTGCAGAAAGGATGCGAAATCCGGCCACCAGGGCGTCAGCGCCTCAAGCATGGGCGGTCTCCATTGCGGGCGCGGCATCCGTGGCCGATTGCAGACCTTGCAACCAGCGCGCGTGCGCCTCGCGCGTTTCGATCAGCAGGCGCACGCGCCAGAACGACATGGCGAACGTCCAGGCCCAGGCCGCGAAGGTCAGCAGCAGCAGGCAGGCCAGCGTGGCGCCGGGCATACTGGCGCCTTTCGTGGTGATGCTGGCGCCCTGGTGCAAGGTGTTCCACCAGCGGACGGAAAAATAAATCAGCGGCAGGTTCAGCGCTCCCAGCAGCGCCAGCACGGCGCAGGGCCGGTCGGCGCTGGCGCGCCCTTCGTGCGCGTGCAGCAGCGCCAGGTAGCCCAGGTAGATGAACAGCAGCAGCAGCGATGTGGTCAGCCGCGCGTCCCATACCCACCAGGCGCCCCACATCGGCTTGCCCCACAGCGAGCCGGTGACCAGCGACAGCAGCGCGAACACCGCCCCCGTGGGCGCCAGCGCGTGCGCCATCAAAAACGACGCCCGCGTGCGCCACACCAGGCCGACGAAGGCCCAGAACGCCATCACGCCATAGATCCACATCGACATCCACGCCGCCGGTACGTGTACGTACAGAATGCGGTAGCCCTCGCCCTGCACCGCGTCGGAGGGCGTTGCCACCAGCGCCAGCCACAGGCCGGGCAGCGCCAGCGCCAGCGCCAGCCAGCCGCAGCGCGGCGCCCAGCGCCCCGCCAGCGCGTGCAGGCGTTTGGGCGCGGCAAATTGAAACAAGGCGGATTCACGGGCCATGGGGCGAGTTTATCGAAACCAACCCGCCGCCGCCGCGCAAGCCGTGATCCGGCTCGTTTTTCGCGTTGACTGAGGGCGAAAACGAGCGCTACGGTACATGCCGTGATTGTGTTTCAGCGGATTTCACGCATTTCAAGTGTTATCGGAAAGCGGCTTGCGCGTTCCTTCAACCGGCGCGTTTGGGGTGCTGGTACTTTTGGGCGGTAAAGGCGGCGTCCATCCGCCCACGCGGGAGAAGGCTTCCAGTGAAAGCGTGGCAAGAAGGTTGCAACAGGCCGGACGCAGACGCCCATAGCCTTCGGCCAAGGGGTGGCCCGCGGGGCAGTTTTGGGGCTCGTTCATCCCAGGGTCATACGGGCACTTGCGTGCGCGCCAGTTCGATGTAGGCGTCGAGCGCCCTGGGGTCGGCCATGGCGTCGCGGCTGGCCGCGCGTTCCACGGACCAGCCCATGAGGAGCTTGCGCACGGGCACTTCCATTTTCTTGCCGGTCAGGGTGTACGGAATTTGCGCGGCCTGCAGCATCACGTCCGGCACATGGCGCGGACTGCACAGGGTGCGCAGCCGTTCGGTGATGCGCTGGCGCAAGTTGTCGTCCAGTTCCATGCCCTCGCGCAAGCGCAGGAACAGCGGCATGAAAAAGCGTCCGCCCGGCAGTTCGCAGCAGACGACCAGGCTGTCGGCCACCTCGTCCATTTCCTCGACCACGCGGTAGATTTCCGCCGAGCCGATGCGCACGCCGTGGCGGTTCAGCGTGGAGTCCGAGCGGCCATAGATGTAGCAGCCGCCGCGCGCATTGAGCTTCATGAAGTCGCCATGCCGCCAGACGCCGGGGAAATACTCGAAATACGATTCGCGGTAGCGCGCATCGCCCTCGTCGTTCCAGAAGCGCACCGGCATGGAAGGGCAGGGCTTGGTCACGACCAGTTCGCCGACCTCGCCAGTCACGGGCTGGCCGTCATCATTCCATACTTCCACGGCCATGCCGAGCATACGGGTTTGCATTTCTCCCGCGTACACCGGCAGCAGTGGCGAGGCGCCGACGAAGCCGCTGCATATCTCCGTGCCGCCGGAACCAGGGGAAACCCACAGGTCGCGTTTGACGCAGCGGTAAAACCAGTCGAAGGTTTCGGGCGTGCAAGGCGAGCCGCTGAGGGCAATGTTGCGCAGCGCGGACAAATCGAAGCGGCGGCCAGGTTCGACGCCGGCCTTTTCCATCATCTGCACGAAAGTCGGACTGGCGCCGAAACACGTGGCGCGCGTATCCTGCGCGAGCTTCCAAAGACACTCAGGGCCGCCGTGCATGGGGCTGCCGTCGTAGAGCACCGCGCTGGCGCCCGCCATGAGCGCAGCCACCAGCAGGTTCCACATCATCCAGCCCGTGGTGCTGTAAAAGAACATGACGGAACCGGGACCCAAATCGTAATGCAGAGTCATCACCTTCAGGTGCTCCACCAGCACGCCCACGTGGCTGTGCACGATGGGCTTGGGCAGGCCCGTGGTGCCCGACGAGAACACGATCCACACCGGGTGGTCGCTTGCCACGCGCTCGTAGCGGAAACGCTCGGCGCCCACGTCGGGGCCGCTCAGCAGCGCATCGAGGCGCACCTGCGCCACGGCAGACGATATGTGCGGGTCGGGTTCGCTTTGCGACGCCCACACCAGTGTTTCGAGGCTCGGCAGGGCGCGGGCGATTTCGGCCACTTCGGGGCGCCGATCGAAGAACTTGCCGCCAAAGGAGTAGCCATCGGCGGCAATCAGCGCCTTGGGCGCGATTTGTGAAAAACGGTCGATGACGGTGCGGGCGCCGAATTCGATCGCCGCCGACGACCAGACCGCGCCGATGCTGGTGACCGCCAGCATGGCCAGCGCGCAAGCCGG
>WRJY01000228.1 GCA_009778355.1 Desulfovibrionaceae bacterium
CCGCCGCCCAGGTGCAGGTGTACCCGGCGCCGGAAGCGCCCGCGCCGCCGCTGCCGCCGGGCCAGCCGCGCGCCGGCGCGGGCCTGGCCGCTGGTGCGCGCGCCAGCGGCGAATTCGACGGCGTGCGCGCCTACCAGTACGGCGACCCGATGAAGCTGATCGTGTGGAAGAAGTTCGCCAAGTCGGACGAGTTGGTGTCGCGCGACACGGCGCACATGCAGCGGCAGGAGCTGTGGCTGGACTTCGCCCGCGCCGGCCATGCCGATGTGGAAACACGCCTGTCGCGCCTGACGGCCTGGGTGCTGGCCGCCGACGCGCAGGGGCTGGACTACGGCTTGCGCCTGCCGGGCGTCGAGATCGCCCCTGCCGGTGGCCCGGCCCAGCGCCTGCGCTGCCTAGAGGCGCTGGCTACCGCATGAACCTCGCCGTCCTCGCCCGCCTGCCGCGCGAGATGCGCGACACGCTGTTTCTGCTGCTGGTGATCGGCTGGATCATCGCGCCGCAGGCCGGCACGCTGCCCATCTGGGCCAGCGCGCTGGCCGCCGGGGTGCTGCTGTGGCGCGGCTGGCTGGCCGTAAGCGGCCGTCCGCTGCCCAGGCGCTGGGCGCTGGCGGCGCTGCTGGCCGTCACGCTGGCGGCCACCTGGGCCACGCACCACACGCTGGCGGGGCGCGAGGCCGGCTCCACGCTGGTCGTGATGTTGCTGACGCTCAAGACGCTGGAGTTGCGCGCGCGGCGCGACGCGCTGGTGGTGTTTTTCCTCGGCTTCTTCGTCATGCTGACCAATTTCTTTTACTCGCAGTCGCTGCCCATCGCGGCGGCCATGCTGGCGGGGCTGCTGGGCCTGCTGACGGCGCTGGTCAACGCGCACCGCCCGGTCGGCCAGCCGAGCCTGCGCGATTCGGCCTGGACGGCGCTCAAAATGACCCTGGCTGGCGCGCCGGTGATGCTGGCGCTGTTCGTGTTCTTCCCGCGCTTCGCGCCATTGTGGGGCGTGCCGAGCGACGCCATGCAGGGCCGCAGCGGCCTGTCGTCCAGCATGGAGGTGGGCGCGCTGGCCGCACTGGCGCTGGACGACGGCATTGTCATGCGCGTCAAGTTCGACGGCCCGCCGCCGCAAAGCCAGCTTTACTTTCGCGGGCCGGTGCTGGTCAATTTCGATGGCAAACGCTGGACCGCCCCCGGCGGCGGAGATGGCTTCGAGGCCACGATAATGCCCGCCCCCGGCGATCTGCAAGTCAGCGGCGAGCCGTTGCGCTACGAAGTCACGCTGGAGCCCAGCCGCCGCCCCTGGCTGCTGACGCTGGACGCCGCCCCGCGCCAGCCCGAACTGCCCGCCGGCCAGCGCGTGCGCATGACGGCTGACCTGCAATGGCTGAGCTACCGCCCCCTCACCGACCTGCTGCGCTACCGCGCTGAAAGCTACCCGCAGTTCCGCTACGGCCTGACCGGCTGGGACCACAAACCACGCCGCGACCTGAGCGCCTTTTTGCGCCTGCCCGGCGGCTACAACCCGCGCACGCTGGCGCTGGCCGATGAACTGCGCCGCCAACAGCCCGATGGCGACGCGCTGGCGCTGGCGCGCGCCGCCCTGGAGCGCCTGCGCACCGGCGGCTACAGCTACACGCTGGAGCCCGGCGTGGCTGGCCGCGATTCGGCGGACACATTCTGGTTCGACGCCAAGGCCGGCTTTTGCGAGCACATCGCCTCCGCCTTCGTGGTGCTGATGCGCGACGCTGGCGTGCCGGCGCGCATCGTCACCGGTTTTCAGGGCGGCGAAATCAACGGCGTCGATGGCTACTGGACCGTGCGCAACGCCGACGCCCACGCCTGGGCCGAAATCTGGGTCGCCGACCGTGGCTGGGTGCGCGTGGACCCCACCGGCGCCGTCTCGCCGGGCCGCATCGGCCAGTTTCAGCGCCTGCGGCTGCCCGAGGGCATGATTGCCGACGCGGTGGCCCGCCTCAGCCCCACCCTGCTGGCGCAGTTGCGCGCCGCCTGGGAAGCGGTCAACAACGGCTGGAACCAATGGGTGCTGAACTACACCCAAACCCGCCAGTTCGACATGCTGCGCAACCTGGGATTTTCAAGCCCAAGCTGGCAAGACCTGGGCCGCGTGCTGGGCGGCCTGCTGGCGGCCTCGGCCCTGATCGGCATTGCCTGGGCGTACTGGGAGCGCCGCCGGCACGACCCCTGGCTGCGCTTGCTGGCGCGCGCGCGCCAGCGCTTGGCCCAGGCCGGCGTCGATACCCCGCCGAAAGCGCCGCCGCGCGAACTGCTGCGGCGCGTGCAGGCCAGCGCGCTGCCCGGCGAACTGCGCCGCCCGCTGGCCGGCTGGCTGCTGGCGCTGGAGCAGTGGCGCTACGCCCCCGCCGCGCGCAAGGGCGGCGCGGCGGCGCTGGCTAAACTCCAGCGTGACTTCCGGCGGTTTCAGTGGAAAAAATGACTGTCCAAATGGCTTCACTCACTGCGTAATGTTGCGCCGGGCAATGGCTTCCTCCCCCGCTGGGGGAGGGGCAAATTGACGACCGGCCCCATCTTCATGCTCTACCGCCCGACCGCCCTGATTCTCGCCCGCATCCTGATCGCGGCCTGCTGCTCGATGGCTTTCTGCGCCCTGCCCGCCAGCGCCCAGACCGAAGATGACGCCGGCAGCCCCAAACCGGCCCCGCCCGCCGAGCACATCTACCTGCTGCGCGACGACGCCATGCGCTTTGCCGACGAAGTGGCCGAGCGCCGCGACCTGGACCGCGCCTGGACGCGCAGCGCCATCGGCCAGGCGCTGTACCTGCCGAACGTCCAGCGGCTGATGCTGCCGCCCGAGCGCGGCGCGGCCAAGAACTGGCGCGCCTACCGCGCCCGCTTCGTCAACCCGGCGCGCATCCGCGCTGGCGTGCGCTTTTGGCTGCGCAACCGCGCCAGCCTTGAACGCGCGCAGGCCGAATTCGGCGTGCCGCCGCAAATCATCGTCGGCATCATCGGCGTCGAAACCATCTACGGCCAGAACATGGGCAACTTTCGCGTCATCGACGCGCTGACCACGCTGGCGTTCGACTTTCCCGCCGAACACCCGCGCGCGCCGGAGCGTCAGGCGTATTTTCAGAGCGAGCTGGAGCAATTCCTGTCGCTGTGCCAGCGCACCGGCATGGAGCCGACCGCCCCCCTGGGCAGCTACGCCGGCGCCATGGGCATGCCGCAGTTCATGCCGTCGAGCTGGACGCGCTACGCCATCGACTACGATGGTGATGGCCAAGTGGACCTGTGGCACAGCGAGGCCGACGCCATCGGTTCGGTCGCCAACTATTTCAACAATTACGGCTGGCAGAGCGGCCTGCCCACCCATTACCCGGTGCGCCTGCTGCCAGACGCCGACCTGGATGCGCTGCTGGCGCCCGGCATCCTGCCCGCCTTCAGCCCCCCCGCCTTCGCCGCCAAAGGCGCCTGGCTCACCGACGGCGGCATGGCCCATCACGGGCAATTGGCGCTGATCGAGCTGCAAAACGGCGACCCCGCCACGCCCGGCAACGCCCCCGCCTATGTGGCCGGCACCGAGAACTTCTACGTCATCACCCGCTACAACTGGAGCGCCTACTACGCCATGGCGGTGATCGATTTGGGGCAGGAAGTGATGGCCGCGCTGGGGCGCGGCAAACCCGCCGTTCAGCCCGCGCCGAACCCCAGTGAACGAGGTGACGCCAGGTAAACCGCATCCATGCCTGTCTGCACTGACCATGAAGCATCGAGTCTCGCAAACTCGTGTGAGATCATGTCCAAAACTCTCCAACCGAGTCTTGCTGACCTCAGCAGAGGCTAAAAATGAGCGCCCGAGCCCTCAACCGGCCATTTCACCTTTCCTGCAACACCATGTCGCCCGCAGGCCCCATTGGCGCCTTTTTGGCACTGTGCGGGCGCACTCATGCCTTGGCCGCCTGCAAAATCCGCCCGCGCACCAGCCACAAGTTGCCCAGCGCAAACAAGGTGGTGATCTGCGGCGTGTTCTTGAACAAGCCACGATACCCGTTTGGTTCTTGGTGGAGGTGGGTACAGCGATCAAGGTGGCATCGATGGCGCTGCCTTCTTTGAGCAGGTAGCCCTTGGCGGCAAGCTGCTCATTGACGGTGGCCAGAAATTGTTCGGCCAGCCGGTGCGCTTGCAGCAAGTGGCGAAAGCGCAAGATGCTGACCCGACCGGGCAGCCGGGCCATGCCATCGAGGCCGGCGAAGTGGCGGTGCATCGGGGTGTGGAACAGCGCTTCTTCCATGGCCATGTCGCTCAGACCGAACCATTGCTGCATGAAGTGAATGCGCAGCATGGCGGCCAGTCTTGGCCACGGGCGCATGGGGCTCGGTGAGGGCCAGCAGTTGCTCCCAAGGCACGACTGGCTCCATTTCACCTGGGAGCACACGCTCGCGGGTGCGCCGGCTGCGCAGGTCGATGGCAAGGCCGGTTTGCTTCATGCGGGCATTGTCCTTGACGGCTGCAGATCAGGAGGGAGGTACGGGGTTTTGAACACGATCCCTTGGCAGCGGAAATTTGGGCCGAATCACGGTTTCGTCTTGCATCAGCGAACGCAGCAAATCGAGGTGCGCCGTAGCGAGACTCAATCCGTCATGCCTTTTCCCAAGGAGCCGGCGTCTGCATCGTCTTGCGCAGACGCGCATTCGGCTGGGGCGGCATGTCCAAGCGCGTCAGCAAAGCCGCATAAATTTCCGGGCTGGCGGGAATGATGGCCTGATCCAGCAAGGTTTCTTCGGTCATTGGGCGGACAGCTTCCAGCATGGAATTACTCATCAGCGTCCGCCCTCGAACGCCGGCCCGCGCAGCCTGGCGCCGGCTTTCAAGTGGCGCTGCTCGAACCAGCCCTGGTTCACCTCCAGCACGTAGCGCACCGGTTTGGCCGAGCAGTGGCTGGTTTCGTCGAGCGGCTTCATGTCGGCCAGGTTGACGATGACGCCGTCGTCGGCAACGAAGGCCGCCGTGAGCGGAATCAGGGTGTTTTTCATCCAGAAGCACTGCGTGCCTGCCCGCTCGAACACGAACAACATGCCTTCGTGCTGCGGCATGTCCTTGCGGTGCATCAGGCCGGTCTGCATCTGCTCGGGCGTGATGGCGACCTGGGCGTCGATGCGGTACATGCCGGCGCTGATGGCGGTGCGCGGCAAATTCAGTTGCGGCGCGTCGCCGGGCTGCGCCAGCGCCGGCGCGGCCAGACAGACGGCCAAGGCCAGCAGGATGCGGGATGGGGTGTGAGACATGATCGCCCATTGTCGCGCACTAAAATTACTGGCGCCAGAGCCTGTTCAGTGTCTTTTCGCCGCAGCGAAAAGACACTGAACAGGCTCTTGGATCCAGCGCACGCTGGCGAGACCCGCAACCGCATTCCTTTCAGGAGACGTGCACCATGTACCAGCACATCCAAGTACCAGCCGACGGTCAGAAGATCACCGTCAATCCCGATTTCTCGCTGAACGTGCCCGACAACCCCATCGTCGGCTACATCGAGGGCGACGGGACGGGCATCGACATCACGCCGGTGATGATGAAGGTGGTGGATGCCGCCGTGCGCAAGTGCTACGGCGGCCAGCGCAAGATTCACTGGATGGAGGTCTATGCGGGCGAAAAGTCCACCAAGGTCTATGGCCCCGACGTTTGGCTGCCCGAGGAAACGCTGGCGGCGCTCAAGGACTGCGTGGTCTCGATCAAGGGGCCGCTGACCACGCCGGTGGGCGGTGGCATCCGCTCGCTCAACGTGGCGCTGCGCCAGGAACTGGATCTGTACGTCTGCCTGCGTCCGGTGCGGTATTTCAGGGGCGTGCCCTCGCCGCTGAAGGAGCCCGAGAAGGTGGACATGGTGATCTTCCGCGAGAACTCCGAGGACATCTACGCCGGCATCGAGTGGGAGGCCCAGAGCGACAAGGCGCGCAAGTTGATCAAGTTTTTGACCGATGAGATGGGGGTCAGGAAAATCCGCTTTCCGCAAACCTCGGGCATCGGCATCAAGCCGGTGTCGATCGAGGGCACCGAGCGCCTGGTGCGCAAGGCCATTCAGTACGCCATCGACAATGACCGGCCCAGCGTGACCCTGGTGCACAAGGGCAACATCATGAAGTTCACCGAAGGGGGCTTCCGCGACTGGGGCTATGCGCTGGCGCAGCGCGAGTTCGGCGCCCAGTTGCTGGACGGCGGGCCGTGGTGCAAGTTCAAGAACCCGAAAACGGGCCGGGACATCATCATCAAGGATTCGATCGCCGACGCCTTTCTGCAGCAAATTCTGCTGCGGCCAGCCGAGTACAGCGTCATCGCCACGCTGAACCTGAACGGCGACTACATCTCCGACGCGCTGGCCGCGCAGGTGGGCGGCATCGGCATCGCGCCGGGCGCCAACCTGAGCGACTCGGTGGCCTGCTTCGAGGCCACCCACGGCACCGCGCCCAAGTACGCGGGCAAGGACTACGTCAATCCCGGCTCGGAGATACTCTCCGCCGAGATGATGCTGCGCCACATGGGCTGGACCGAGGCGGCCGACAAGATCATCGCCGCCATGGAAGCGGCGATCCAGAGCAAGAAAGTCACCTACGACTTCGCGCGCCTGATGGAAGGCGCCACGCAGGTCAGTTGCTCGGGGTTCGGGCAGGTGATGATCGAGAACATGTGACCCCCCGAGCCGTTTGCGCGGCTTTTCCGCATGGCTTGCCTGCCGCGGTCCTTGTTTTTCCCACGTGACTTTGAAGTGACCGATAGAATGGATTTCATGGTCACTTCCATACCGACTCCACCGCTGCCGCCCGGCGGCGCGGTCGCGCCGGGCCGTCAGGACGATGGCGGCGGCGAGGCGGTGCTCGAACGGGCGCCGCAACAGGTCAAGCCGCCGCAGATGTACCGGGTGGTGATGCTCAACGACGACTACACGCCGATGGAGTTCGTCATCGTCGTCATCCAGGAATTCTTCGGCAAGGATCGCGAGACGGCCACCCGGATCATGCTCAAGATTCATCTGGACGGCAAGGGCGTCTGCGGCGTGTATTCGCGCGACGTGGCGGCCACCAAGGTCGATCAGGTGATGGACGCGGCGCGCCAGGCCGGCCACCCCTTGCAGTGCGTCAGTGAGCCGGTGCAGTGATTCTCGTGAAAATGGCCATTGATATTGAATACCGCCGAACTTCCCCCATTTGCGGCTGACGAAACCCCGGGTTCGGCGTAAGCTCTTGGCGTAAAGGAAAGAACACCCATCATGATTGCCCAGGAACTGGAAGTCAGTCTCCATATGGCCTTTGTCGAGGCCCGGCAGCAGCGCCACGAATTCATCACCGTGGAGCACCTGATGCTCGCCCTGCTGGACAACCCCAGCGCCGCCGAGGTGCTGCGCGCCTGCGCGGCCAACACCGACGATCTGCGCAAGTCGCTGACCAACTTCATCAAGGACAACACCCCGCAGGTGGCCGGCATCGACGACGTGGACACGCAGCCCACGCTGGGTTTCCAGCGCGTAATCCAGCGCGCCATCATGCACGTGCAGTCCACCGGCAACGGCAAGAAGGAAGTCACTGGCGCGAATGTGCTGGTGGCCATCTTCGGCGAGAAGGACTCACATGCCGTGTATTACCTGCACCAGCAGGGCGTGACGCGGCTGGACGTGGTGAACTTCATTGCCCACGGCATCCGCAAGAGCGATCCGCCCTTGCAGCCCGCCGGCCAGCCCGGCGGCAAGGGCGAAGGCGAGGCCGAAGAAGGCGGCGGCAACGAGAAAACCGAAAAAGCCTCGCCGCTGGAGCAGTTCACCCTCAACCTGAACCAGCACGCCAGGGACGGCAAGATCGACCCGCTGATTGGCCGCGAATACGAGGTGGAGCGCACCATCCAGATTCTGTGCCG
>WRJY01000229.1 GCA_009778355.1 Desulfovibrionaceae bacterium
CTAGCGTTTGTGCTCTGGGACATCAGTGTTGAGGGCAGATACCCGCGGATGAACATGTCGCCCTTATCGTTCATCGGAATCCTCTGCCCATGATCATTTCTCGAGCGGCGCGGCAAACACATCCGCCGCCGCCGGCAAATCGAAGATGGCTCCCGACTGCCCTCGATCGGCAGCGCCCACGGGCAAGCGCGCAAGATCCGTCCGCGCAATTGCCGCGCCCGCGCCCGCGCTAAATTGCCCCAGCACGGCCTCATGGGCCAGCAAGCGCAAGCGGTTGATGCGCTTGGTGCCCTTTTTGAAGCGAATCAGGTCATCGTAAAGCCGGGGATCGTCTTCACGGTCCAGCTCGAACAGCATGCGAATCGTCTCCGGTTGGGATGTATTCATCACGCGTCTCCTTGACCGGCAGCCAGTCCACAGAGCTTCGGCGCGTAGTTCATGCCGGCGATCTGAAAGCCCCGGACGTTGGCGTGCAGCGGATCCTTGATTTCAAGGATTTTGTGCTTTGGGAAAGCCTCCTTCACCGCCTTCTTGAACAGATAGGCGCCGCCTCCCACCAGAATGATGTTCTGGAAGCTGTAGCTGGCATCGATCCAGCGCATCATCGAGGCGACCGCCTGCTGGGCGATTGAGTGCGCCATCGGCATGGCCCGCGAAATGTCATATGGTTTCTGGTAGATCACCGGGTTTTTCCCGGTGCGTAAAGCCAGATCAATCGCTTCAATGTCGTTGTACGGAGCGCCGATGTCATGCCCGATCTCTGACGCGATCGCCTGCAAGATGTCGAAGACCCCCCGGTTGACCGAATGGCTCTTTGCCTGCACCAAGCGCATGCCACGAGCGACCAGCCAGTCGAAGGTGCGCGAACCCGGATCGAGAATCAGGCTCTGCTCTTTCTCGATGGCGGCGCCCTTGGCGTGCTGGATGGCGAAATCGACCAAGGCTCCCTGCGGCTGGGCAATCGCCAGCGCCTTGCGAACCGCCACACTCCTGCCGTGGCCAATGTCGTGAATCCCAGTCACCACTTTCTCAAGCGCCGCCTTTCGGGCCGTGAGAGCCGCTACTGGCAGGCCCACGACCAGGAGATCGATCACCGGCAGCTTCATCATCGCCAGCGCACCGCGCAGCAGCGCCAGATATTCCGGTGTTTCCGTGTAGCGATCGTGCATCTGGGTTGCGCGAAAGGTGTCGGCGGCCAGTTCGACCTCCGGTCCAACCTCGTAGTAGAGGCCGTTGATTGGAATCGCGACCGTCTTGCGCCGTTCGTAGCCCGGTTGGGTGGACGGCTCGCGCATACTGGGGTAGGCGATCGAGGGGAAGTTGGCGCAGCGAATTTCGCCGCCGGATGCGCTGCTGACGTATTTGGTGTTGCCGAAGCCCACGTCAACGGCTCTGACGATAAAGTCCATGAATCACTCCTGAACGGGTTCAAAGGCGGACAGCATCCGCTGGACGGCGCTGTCGATCCACACGGAAATCGCCAGGAAGAGCCTCTTTCTCGCGATCGGCTCGGACTGGGTTGCAGCGGATTCGAATTGAACGGCAACCTGGGTCGAGTTCTCAAGTGAAGTCCTTCGTGGCGCTCCGTGTCGCTCCACGATCTCATTGAACCGGCCCCGGTCAAGCCCATGCTCTCAGCCGCTGGGCTGCCGTGGAGCGTCAAAATGGACGCAACCCTGACGGTGGAAACCAGAGGCCAGTCAAACCCATGTCAACCCCGCTTGCAGACTCGATTGGAGAGTCTTTTGCAAAATAAACGCACCTCACGTTGCAATTTCAAGCGCCATCCGCAAACACCGCTGCCGTGGCGACAAGCGGGTTGCCTGCGCGGTGGCAGTCGTTGACAGTGGCGCGGATCGGGTGTCAACTACAGGTTCCCGAGGCATCCTGGCCTGCTCCATCGCGGAGCGAAAGGCGTTGCGGTCGTTACCCGTCTTTTTCAAATTCCTCAAGTCCCGGCCCTTGAGCCGGGTTTGGCA
Organism: Desulfovibrionaceae bacterium; assembly: GCA_009778355.1. Taxonomy (GTDB): domain Bacteria; phylum Pseudomonadota; class Gammaproteobacteria; order Burkholderiales; family Burkholderiaceae_C; genus Ottowia. Next base: position 1,980 of record WRJY01000229.1, read on the forward strand.
TGGTTCCTTCGAGTCCATGCCCGAAGCCGTTCAACTCGTAGAGTACGCATGGCATCGCTGGCGGTCCCCTGCCGGACATTGAGCCGGCATTGAGCAATTTCAGCGGCTGGCGCCTGACGCCGCGCCGCAGTTCCCCGTCTGTCCCTTCGAGCACGCGCACTTCGCGCACCACACGGCTGTGCTGGCCCCTTGTTTGGCTCCCCGTGTGAAGCCGCTCGTGAACCTGACGCGCCCTGGCCTTTCGGTAAGGGGCTGCTCCCAACCAGGTGGATGACGCTACATACCGAGGACTGATCCCCCTATGCGCAAGGCCAGACCTTCGCGCCGATGCTGCCCCTGTCCCGCGAGGCTGGGTTGCATCCCAATTCCCGACGAACGCAGAAATGCAAGTGCGGGCGGATCAATGTGTTCATTTTTAAGACTGACCGAGCCGGTGACGCGCATTTCACGCAACACCGGCGAACCCTGGGTAGGCATGACGCGCTCGTGGCCGCGCGCCTTGCTGAAATCAACTGACCACGTATTACCCGCGTATCGGAATCCGCGCTGGCGATGAACCGATGGATTCCACCCATTTACCCGCTGCGCGCCGCCGGGATGGCGCACGGCCTCTATCACGGAGAAATGTCATGTTTGCCTCTACCTTCAATCCACCCAACGCCAACGCGACTCGCCGGGTACATGGCGCTATCGGCTCATGGCGCGATGCGCGCCATCAGCCGGTTCGCCAGCAAGGCCGCGTCACGCTGGATATCCTCGAGCGCCACCGGCCCGGCAAAACGGACCCGCTGCGCGTGCTCGACCTGTTGATCGATCAGTTCAACGGGCAGCACACGGCACTGGAAAAAACCGTTTCCCACAAGACGCGGCAGGAGCGCGCCGATTTTTTACGGCGCTTCTTCCGTGATCTGCACCTGAAGGCCGGTTTCAAGAAAGTGCCTGATCCGCGCAATCTGGGAGACCGCCATATCCAGGCCATGGTCGCCGTATGGCAAAGGGAGCGGCTGGCTCCGGCGACGATTCAGACTTACCTGAGCTTTCTGCGGGGGCTGGCCTCTTGGCTCGGCAAGCCTGGCTTCATCCGCGCGCCGGCCCACTACGGGCTGTCGCCAACCGAATACCAGCGGCATGAATATGCGCAGAGGGACAAGAGCTGGACGGCAGCCGGCATAGACATCGACACGCTGGTGGAACGGGTCTGCGCCTATGACCGCTACGTGGGCGCTTGCCTGCGGCTCATCAGGGCAATGGGCCTGCGACGCAAGGAAGCGGTCATGTTCCGCCCCCATCAGTGCGTGGTTCCATTCGAGGCGACCGGAGTGCCGCCGGAGCGGCGGCAGGCCGACCACTACGTGCGGATCAAGGAAGGCGCGAAGGGCGGACGGCTGCGCCACGTGCCGTTGGACACGCCGCAGCGCATCGCCGCGCTGGAATTTGCCCAAGCGGTCGCAGAGGAAAAAAACGCCCACCTTGGTGATCCCCGCCGCAGCCTGCAACGCAACTTGCGGCGCTTCGACTACGTGATGGCGCGGTTTCGCATTACCGCGGCGGGTTTGGGGGCAACCGCCCACGGCCTGCGGCACGAAGCGATGATCGACCACTACATGAGCAAATCCGGCGGAGCGTCGCCTCCCGTTCGGGGCGATGACCAAATACCACCCGAGTTGGACCACGCCGCCCGATTGTCGGCTGCCGAGCTTGCCGGGCACAACAGGGTGAGAGCTGCTGGAGCCTATTTAGGTCAGTCTGCGGTTATGAGCAGCAAGACCTGTAAACCGAGCGATCCACCTGTGACGTAGGCTACCGCGATTGCGCATAAATCTTCCAAGATCACCCTCCCCGGTGGCCGCTGGGGCCGCCGTCAACCAGGAGACGATCATGGATACCATCAACTTCAATGGACCCGGTGCGCTGGTACTTGGACTGACTGCTGTCCCAAGGCGCTGCGCAGGAACTGCTGATGCGCCGCTACACTACCAGCGCCAGCAGTTGGTTGAAGTCTTTGCGATCATGCAGAAAGTCAGCCGCCAATTCCAGCAGGCGCCGGCCCACCGCGGTGAACAGCCGCGCGAGATCTTCGCGCCGATAGACGCGGCCACGTCGCAATTGACCGGCAAGGCGGACAGCGCCCATTCCCAAGGAACCCGCAGAAAGCTGAACCATGTTCTGCATGGTGAATTTCTCATTGAAATTTCATGCCTTCTACCCATTAGGCCGTTTCCGCGTTGACCTTGGTATCCGGTTCCTCGGCAAGCGCATAACCGAAACGCGCCCAAGTGCGCGGATCTATCTCGATCGGCCCCACCCGCTTCGAATCGAGGTTGATCACCGCTCCGTGCTGCTTCAGCCGTCCCTTGGAGAACAGCTCATACAGCAGTTGCGCCCCGAAACGAACAGCCACGTCGTTGATGAATAGTCCTTGGGACGCCAGCGACATCCGCACCGAACAGGATGGCTGGTTGCTCTCGGGTGTCGCGTCATCGAGCAGTTCCGCAAAAAGTTCCGTAACGCAAGGCAAGCGCGGCCCCGGCGCGGCGCGGCGCGGGCGGCATCGGTTGTTCAAGGGTTGCCCCAGCACCACCTGCGCACTCGCCTCGGTATTGCCCAAGTCGAGCCAGTAATCAAAGTACGGCTCGCGATTGAAAGCGATCTGGTGCAGGGCGCGCCGGGCCTCGCGGCTGTCCACGCAACTGATCAGCAAGTGACAGGACTTGCTAAAGCTGTCGGTCCGCTGGAAATCTTCGTAACGCAGCGGCAGCGCCTGCCAATCGAACCCGTAGAACTGGTTGAGCCGGTGAATCGTCACGATGGCCTTATGCCGTCCTATGTCCGCCGCGCTGTAAAGCTGCCGCCCGACGTTGGCCTCGCTGACGCGATCGGCGTCGAACGCCGTGACGTGCAATCCGTGGGGATGCCCCAAAGCGCGCATCGCAATGTCCAGCCGCGCCAGACAAGCGGCCATTTGCGCCCCGTTGCCGCCCACGCCGACCAGGTGGACGGTGACGCGGGTGTCGAGCAACGCCGAATGGATCAGGTGTTCCATGAGATTCCTTGGGTTTTCCAGCGTCTCAGTATTCGATGAATCAGGCCCGTTTCAAGGGGACGATTCCATCCCGTACCGGCAGTTTCCGGCAATTCCAGCAATTCCTGCTGCCACGGATGCGGCAGCGCCTTGTACCAGCCATTGAGCGCGAGCCGGAAGCGGGCCTTCGGCTTGGGCTGGTGCAGGCATCCGAATACGCCCGCCACCTTGATCCCTTGGTCGTCGCGGTCGTCATCGCCGGACCAAAACGGCAGGCCGCGCCCGTGCGTGTGCAAATCGACCGCCACCGTTTCGTCGGCTTCCAGCGCCGGACGCCGGTATTCGATCCGGCCCGGCGAGGCGTATAGGGGTTCGCACAGGGCCAGCCGCAGGCCGCGCGTGCCGCGCCGGTAGATCAGCACGCCCGCCACTTCGTCGGGCAACCCTTGCCGTCCGGCCTGTACAAAGGCTTCGATCAACCGGATGGGCAGCACGCCAAAACTGAATTTCAGCCTTTCCTCTACCGTGCCGTAGGGCAGCGGCAGGCCAACCGGAGGCGTCAGGCACTGCACACAATCGAGCCAGTCCAGCCGCACCTGCACGAATAGCCCGTTACCGGCGACGATCAGGCGCTGGCCGTTGGTCATGTCCGGCAGCGGCCCGAAGCGCGGCGCGGCCAGTACCGGGCAACTGGACTGCAGGGCCGTGTCTCGCGGATCCATCAATTGCCCTCCTTCATGCCCAGCAGTTTGCCGAGCGTGGTATCGACCGGAATCAGCACACGCTCGGGAAACCGCTGGAAACGGGCATCGAGCATGTCTCGCCAGAACACATAAGCGCCGCCCGGATACTGGACCAGCTTGCCCTTTACGTTGGGATGGGCGAAGTAGGAGCGGAAGAAGGCGTCATTCCACGCGCTAATTTTTTCGATGGTCGTGCCTTCGGGCCGGGGAACGCTGCCTTGGCATATCCCGCCTTGTCCGTTCACGTTGAAATACGGCGCTTGATACAGCGGCGTGGGCGGCGCGGGGCGCTCGCGGCCCTTGACCGCCCATACGCCCCAGACTTTTGCGGAAGCGGCAAACACCAGACCCGGATGCGGCACGATTTCGCCGCGCTCCTTGCCCCCAAGCAAATCCGCATGACTCTCATCGACCCGGAAAGCGACATGCCGCCGCGCCGGGGGTTGCCACCAGACAATCAGGTCGCCGTCCATGTACAGCACGTTGTCTGGCAGGAAACCGCCGTGCGCGACACGCTTGAGCAACGCCCGCGACAATTTAATGGCTTTGCGCGGGGTCATGGGCTGGCCCGCGCCGATGACGGCCTCACCGTTCACCTGATACACCTCGTGCAGCGTCGCCAAGGCGCTGCCTTGCGCGCCCCGGTAAATCAATACCGCCGCATCGAGATCAAGCGCGCCATCGGCGGGCATGGAAATCTGAAACTCTGCCTGATTCATGGGTCGTTACCTTGGATAGAGACAGTTTCAGGCACTCAGCCCGTGAATCAAGCGGTCGATCAGCCGCATGGCCTCGAAGTGAGGCCGCATATCCCGAAACCATGCGCCGAGCGCGCCGGGGTCGTCCAGCGCAATACACACCTCGCCGATACGATCAGAAAATTCGGACTGATAGACCATCTGGATGAAGTCGTCGTAGATACGCACCGTCACGTCATCCTCTTGCCAAGACAGGACAGCGCCAAAGCCGATGTATTCCCCGTCGATTTCGGGACGAAAACGCTCGTCGGGTTGCAGCCGCGCCAGCGCCTGCGCGTCGGCGACGATCTGGCGCAGCCGTGGGTCGGTGATGGTCTTGGCGGCGCGGCGCAGATTGCACCGTTCGGGAAGTTTCCGGGCCGTCTGGCCCATCCATCCCTGCGCCCATTGGGGATAGGCGCGGTCGAGCATGGCGCGGGTGACCATTGCGCTGCGCATGGCTTCACGCTCCTGCTCGCTGTCTTCGCGGCACATATCATCCAGAGCGGCCTCCTCGTCGTCCCCGCCGTTCCAATGGATCAGGCTGGCCGTCGCGCAGGCAACATCGGGCGTGAACAGCGGATACGTCCACGCGCACTGCCCGCGCAACACCTGCAGGATGGTTTTGCCCAAGTCCGGCTGCGCCGCTTCCAGCCGTTGCAGCCCCTGCCCGATCGGCCATTGCTGCTCGTCCATCTCGCCCCAATAGATCTCGATTTCCCGGCAGGTTTGCGGCTCGTCGGCGGATTGGCTCTGGCGGTAGCCGCCGAGAGCAACGCCATGCTCATCGAGAAGGTGCATCACGAATCCGGGTTTCAGGCAGCGCAACGGACCGATTTCCCGCTGGACGCGGGCCGCCATCGCCTGCTCGCACGCCTTCAGCGCGTTTTCCCAAGCATCCGGGATGTCGGCTTCGGTGAACACCTGTGCGTCGAGCAGGAAACGGGCCACGCGGGCATTGACCGCCGACAGACCGTCTGGCCTCACGGCGCGGGGGATGGCGTCGGACAGGCGGGGCAGCGTCAGCGGCGCGGCGCGAGGCCGGGCAAGCGGTTTGCTCAAAGGCTTGCCGAGTGGCTGCAGCGCGGCGGTCATGGCAGCGGCGCAAGCATTTCGCTGGTGGCCGTGACCACGTTGGCGGCGTTGACGCGGTGGACATGTGGCCCGCCCAAGCTGGCAAAGGCGTTCCATGCCTGCGAGCAGGTCTGGGTGGAACGGCGCGTCAGGGCTTGACCGAGCGTCGGCTTGCCGCCGCCGTTGCCTTCGGATAGCTCTTGCACCCGCTGGCGCAGCGCGGCAAGCCGGGGCGTCGCCCCCTTGGTGCCTACCGCCTTGCGGAAGGTGTATTCCTGTACGCCGCCCGATACTTCACCGGCTTCGATCTCGGCGCTGAT
>WRJY01000230.1 GCA_009778355.1 Desulfovibrionaceae bacterium
GTGCCGCCATTGGCCGGCGGCATCGGCGGCGGCGCACCAGCCGGCATCGCCGGCAAAAAAACGCAGCGCACCGGCGTGCGCCGGCAGCAGCGCCTGCACGATGGAGGCGATGCGGCGCACGCCTTCCTCGCGGTGGGCGAACGAATCGGCCATCTCGCCGGTCATGGTGACGGCATGGCGCGCGCCATCGAAGCCGGGCCACCTTTGGCGCGCGGCCCGCATCACGTGTGCGAGCTGATCGGGTTGCCGCCACAGCGGGCAATGCCATTGCGCCACGTCGCTGACTTGCCCGCCGCGCAGCAGGCAGGCCTTGACGTGCGCGCCGCCGATGTCCCAGCCGATGACGCAATCAGCCGTGGCCATGCGAGGCTCCTGCTTCGATGCCGTGGCAAAAGAAATCGGGGGGTTTTACCCCTTCCCCCTCTGGGGAAGGGCTGGAGTGGGGGCCAGCAGCCGTTGCCAGTGGAGCCCCCTCTGGCCCCCATCCCAACCCTCCCCCAGCGGGGGAGGGAGAAACAACCGCGCCCTTTTCGCTTCCCGGTTTTTCTCCATCGCCCGCTTGCGGGAGAGGGCTGGCGGCGCATCGCCGGGGCGCAGCGTCTCCATGCGAACTCTTGCTCCTTCCCCCTCTGGGGGAAGGTTGGGATGGGGGCCACGGCGTCACCATCGGAACCGCCGCTGGCCCCCGCCACAACCCTCCCCCAGCGGGGGAGGGAAGAACAGCCGCGCCCGTTCGCGACAGCCTCCCAGCGGGGGAGGAAGCAGGCGGCAGGCAACGGGCCAGCAAGTCGGCGGCCAGGTTGCGCCCGAGCGCCGCCGAAAGGCCCACGTAGGCGTTGGTGACGCGCGCATTGACCTCGATCACCACCGGGCCTCGCTCCGGGTGCCAGACCAGATCGATGCCCACGAAACCATTCAGCCCGCCTATGGCGCGGCCCACCTGAGCGGCCAGCGCGGCCAGGCGCGGCGCGCGCGCTCCGTTGCGATCCACGGCATCGACGCTGACGCCTTCAAAGCGCAGGCGTCCGCCCGCGTCGATCGCAATATGCTGCCGGTTGATGCTCAACAGTTCGATGCCGCCTGGCGAGCACATCAGGGACAGGCTCAAGGGCTCGCCCTCGACCCAGGGCTCCAGGGTCGCGGCGGCGCTTGGCGCGCGCTGGCGCTGGTCGGCGCGGGCCAGCGCCAGCTTGGAATGCACCCGGGTATCGACAGCGCCAGCGCCATCGCCGGGTTTGACCACCCAGCGCCGGATGCCGGGCGCGCCGGCAAAGGCAAGCGGTGTCGCGATGCCATTCATGGCCAGACGCGCCAGCGTGTTTTGCTTGCTGGCGGTCAGCGCAATGGCCCCGGCGCTGCAACCCAGCCAGCGCGAAGGGGGCACGGCGCGCTGCAACCGAGCCAGAAGACCATCGGTTTCGGGGGCCACCAGCCAGACCCCATCGTGCAGCGCGCTTTGGCGCGCCACGAATTCAAAGGCCGTTTCGCCGGCCTGCGGGCGCAGCGCCGCCGCCGCGCGCGGCAGGTGGTCGCCCGGGTGGCTGGCGGCAGCCGAAATCGAAAACCGCGCCAGCCCGAGCAGATCGGCCAGCATGGCGTCGCGCATCGACTGGCCCATCGCAAGCAGTTCGGCGTTTGCCGCGCCATCGCCGGCGTTCGAGGGGCCGCCGCTAAGATGCTCATAGACGAATATGCGTTTTTTCATCTGTCTCCCGTTTTCCTGGCGGGTATCTCCGTGACTTCCGATGTGGAACTGATTCCCGTCATCGACCTGCTGCAAGGCCAGGTGGTTCGCGCCGTGCGCGGCAACCGGCAAGCGTACCAGCCGATCGTTTCGGCCTTGTGCGCCAGCAGCGATCCGGTCACGGTGGCCCGCCGGTTGTGCGCGTATTGCGCCGCCCGGCGGCTGTACGTGGCCGACCTGGACGCCTTGCAGGGCAGGCCGGCGCAGATCGGCGCGCTGCGCGCGCTGCTGCGCGCGCAGCCCGGTGTCGAGCTTTGGCTGGACGCGGGATTGGCCGATGCCGGGGCCGGCCAGGCGCTGCGCGGCCTGCTCGAACTGCCCGCCTCGCGCATCGTGCTGGTGTATGGCAGCGAGTCATTGCGCTCGCGCCAGGCGCTGGAGGGCTGCTTTGCCAACGATGCCGGCGCGCGCGGCCAGCAGGCCGCGCTGTCGCTGGACCGGCGCGATGGCCGCCGCCTCGATGCGGCCGGGTGCTGGGACGCGGTTGATTTGTGGCCGCAACGGTTGATCGTGATGACGCTCGAGCGCGTGGGCTCGGCAGCCGGCCCCGACCTCGATACCCTGCGCCAGGTGCGGCGCCTGGCGCCCAGGGCCACCCTCATCGGCGCCGGCGGCATACGCAGCCAGGACGATCTGGCGCGCGCGCGCCAAGCGGGCGCCGATGCCTGGCTGGTTGCCAGCGCGCTGCACGACCTGCAACTGCCGCGAGCGCGCTGCTGAACCGGCGTGACCGGCGCGGTCAGGCTTGGAAAGCATGTCATCGCATCGACTGCTATCACGAACCGTGCCATCCTTGCGGACGGTTCGCGCGGCCCCGGTGGTTCGTTGCCGGGGCGCAAAGGCAGCCAAAAACGCAACAATGTGTCTCATTGCGCTTGCGCCATCCGGGCGCGTTTTCCCCCACGATTGCGCCCAGCGAGGGCAATGGCACATGGCTTGCGTATTTTTCAAGCGATGAACACAGTCCACGCCAGACCGGGCGGCAAGGCCCCCTGGACCTGTCCATTTTGCAGCCTGCTGTGCGACGCCTTCAGCGTCGAGCGCGGGCCAGCCGGCGCGCCGCCCAGGCTCGATGGCGGCGAATGCGCGCGCGCGCAAGCGGCGCTGTCGGCGTTTGGCGGCGCGGACGCACTGGCGCGGCCACGGGTCGATGGCCGCGACTGCGATCTCGACGCCGCGCTGGCCGAGGCGGCGTCCCTGCTGGCCGCCAGCCGCCAGCCCTTGTTTGGCGGCTTGGGCGCCGATGTGGCCGGCGCGCGGGCGCTTTATGCGCTGGCATGTGAAACGGGCGCGATTTGCGATCCGGCGCATGGCGCGGCGTTGATGCATGGCGTGCGGGCGCTGCAAGACCGGGGCGGTTTCACCATCACGTTCGCCGAGGCAAGGGCGCGCGCCGACCTGGTGGTTTGCATGACCGGCTCGCCGGTTGCGCGTTATCCGCGATTTTTTCACCGCTGCGGCCTCGATGGCGGCCACGGCGGGCTGGCCCGGTGCGTCGCGCTGGCCGACCCCGCCGATGACCAAAGCGCCCTGGGACTGCCACAGGGCGCGCAGGCGCTGCCGCTGCACGGCGATCTGCTCGATACCGTCGCGCTGCTGGGCGCGCTGGTGGCCGGGAAGATCGCGCCCGGCGATGCCCGCGTGCCGGCCACATTGGCGGCGCTCGCCGTCAGCCTGCAACAGGCGCGCTATGCCGTTTTGGTCTATGAACTGGCGCGCTTGCCCGCGCATGGCGCATCGATCGTCGAGGCCATCGGGCGCATCGTCGCCACGCTCAATCGCGGCGCGCGCGCCGCCTCCATTGCCCTGGGAGGGCACGCGGCCACGGTGAACCAGGTGTTTACCTGGCTGTCGGGCCTGCCCTTGCGTTCGCGCGCTTCGCCCGCGGGCCTGGAGCACGAACCGCTGTGCTTCGATGCGCAGCGGCTGCTGGCCGATGGCGCCGTGGACGCGCTGCTGTGGGTGTCGAGCTTCGACCATGAGCTCGCTGCTCCGGCCACCGATTTGCCGCGCATCGTACTGGGCCATCCGCGGATGAGGCCGGCCCAAGGCGCGGGCGCGTCGGTATTCATTCCGGTGTCAACGCCCGGCATCGGGTCGGCTGGCCACCTGTTTCGCACCGATGGCCTGGTACTGATGCCTTTGCGCGCGCTGCGCGCCGATGCGCTGCCGAGCGTGAGCGCGGTGGCGCAGGATTTGAGCCAGCGGGTGCGGATGCTCAAGCGCGGGAGCGCGCCGTGAACACGATCCGCTTGCGCGGCGGGCGCGTCATCGATCCGGCCAACGGGCGCGACGAGGTGTGCGACCTGTACGTGCGCGGCGCCTGCATCGTCGAGCCGGACCAGGCGGTGGGCGAGGACATCGACGCGAGCGGCTGTGTCGTGATGGCCGGCGGCATCGACATGCACACCCACATCGGCGGCGGCAAGGTCAACCTCGCGCGCCTGCTGCTGCCCGAAGACCACCGCATCGGCTCGAACCCCATCGCCTTGCCCGGCAACGCGCTCGAACTGGCCTCGTGCGGCCAGTGCACGCCGGGCACGCTGGCCACCGGCTACCGCTATGTCGAAATGGGCTACACGGCTGCCTTCGAGCCGGCCATGGTGGCCGCCAACGCGCGGCACGCGCACATGGAGATGGGCGATACGCCCATTCTCGACCACGGCGCCTACGTGATGTTGGGCAATGACGAACTGATGCTGCGTATGCTGGCCGAAGGCCAGGACTTCCAGCGCATCCGCGACTACGTGGGCTGGACCATCAACGCCACCAAGGCGATGGGCGTGAAGGTGGTCAACCCGGGCGGTATTTCGGCCTTCAAATTCAACCAGCGCAAGCTCGATGTCGATGAACGCCATGCGCACTGGCGCATCACGCCCAGGCAGGTGGTGCACACGCTGGCGCGCGCGCTGCGCGAGCTGGGCGTGCCGCATCCGCTGCATATTCATGGCAGCAATCTGGGCGTGGCCGGCAACATCGAGTCCACGCTCGGCACCATCGCCGCGCTGGAGGGTTTGCCTGGGCACCTGACACACGTCCAGTTTCACGCCTACGGCGCCGAAGGCCCCAAAAAATTCTCGTCGGCGGCACTGGAACTGGCGCAGGCGGTCAATGCAAACGGCAACATCAGCATCGACGTTGGTCAGATCATGTTCGGCCAGACCGTCACGGCCTCGGGCGACACCATGCGCCAGTACGCGCAGTCGGCCCTGGGCAGTCCGCGCAAGTGGGCTGGCGCCGACATCGAGTGCGAGGCCGGCTGCGGCGTGGTGCCATTTCGCTACCGCGAGCAAAGCTACGTCAATGCGCTGCAATGGGTGATCGGGCTTGAGCTGTTTTTGCTGGTCAACGACCCGTGGCGCGTGGTGCTGACCACCGATCACCCCAACGGCGGGCCGTTCACGAGCTACCCGCACCTGATCCGGCTGCTGATGGATCGGGGCTTTCGCGAGCAGCAGCTTGCCAGGCTGCATCCGGATGTGGCCGCGCAGTGCGCGTTGAGCGCGATTCAGCGCGAGCTGACGCTGTATGAAATCGCCATCATGACGCGCGCGGGCCCGGCGCGGCTGCTGGGCCTGCGTGACCGGGGCCACCTGGGCGTGGGCGCGGCCGCCGACATTGCCGTGTACCTCGACAACGCCGATCGCGAGGCCATGTTCGCAACGCCGCAATACGTGTTCAAGGACGGCGCGCTGGTGTCGCGCGCTGGCCGCATACAGGCCGCGCCCGTGGGCGGCGCGCACTTCGTCGAGCCGGACTACGATCACGGCATCGAGCCTTACCTGCGTCAGCGCCTGGCCGAATACGGCTCGGTCCATTTCGATCACCTTGCCATCGGACGCGACGAACTGTGCGAATGCTGCTGCAAGGGCGGACGCCTGCTGCCGGCGGCCTGCTTCGCGGAGGGCGCCCGATGATCGTCAACGGCGTTGCAATCGACGACAGCTTTGCCGAGGCGTTTCCCATGAAGGCCACGCGCATCGTCATCACGGCGCACAACCTGCAATGGGCGCGCCATGCCGCGGTGGCGGCCACGGGTTTTGCCACTTCGGTGATTGCCTGCGGCTGCGAAGCGGGCATCGAACGCGAGATACCGCCGCAAGAAACGCCCGATGGGCGTCCCGGCATTTCGGTACTGGTCTTTTCGATGTCCGGCAAGGAGCTGGCCAAACAGATCGAGCGGCGCGTGGGCCAATGCGTGCTGACCTGCCCGACCACGGCGGTGTTTGCCGGCATCGCCGAAGGCGAAGCCGTGGCGCTGGGCAAGAACCTGCGTTTTTTTGGCGACGGCTGGCAGACCAGCAAGGTCATCGGCGGCATTCGCTATTGGCGCGTGCCGGTGATGGACGGCGAATTTGTCGCGCAGGAAACCACGGCGGCGGTCAAGGCCGTGGGCGGCGGCAACCTGCTGCTGTTGGCGCGCGACACCGATGCCGCCCTGGCCTGCGCAGAGGCCGCGGTGAGGGCGATGAGGCAACTGCCCAACGTGGTCATGCCTTTTCCGGGCGGCGTCGTGCGCTCCGGCTCGAAGGTGGGCAGCAAATACGCAAGCCTTGGCGCGTCCACCAACGATGCGTTTTGCCCCACCCTGGCTGGCCTGACGCCGCGCAGCGAACTGGCGGGCTGTGCCGCGGGGCAGGAAGTCGGCTGTGTGCTGGAGATCGTGATCGATGGCTTGACCCAGGCCGATGTCGGCGCCGCCATGCGCGCGGGTATGCAGGCGGCCATCGCCATCGGCGCGGCGGGCAGTCTGCGCAGAATCTCCGCCGGCAACTACGGCGGCAAACTCGGGCCGTTTCATTTTTACCTGCATGAGTTGCTCGCCACGGAAGGCGCACGATGAGCGGATGGCATTTCAGACTGCGGCAGCCGCCCGCCTTGCGCGTCGATCTTCGGGGCGTGACGCCGGCGGCGCTGGCCAGCCTTGCGACCGCCGAGGTCGAAAAATTTCAGGTGGGCCACGGCAACTCGATGCTGGCCCTGGCCGAGTTTTTCGACATTGCGCCTGATCCGCGCGATGACGGCGCCCTGCATTTCGAAGGCAACCTCGAACGGTTCGACCGCATCGGCTGGCAGATGGACAGCGGCCGCATTCGCGTCGAGGGCCACGCGGGCCACTATGCTGGCGGCTGTATGCGCGCCGGAGAGCTGCGCATCACCGGCAGCGCGGGTCTGCTGGCGGCCTGCGAAATGGCCGGGGGCGCGCTCACGGTGGACGGCAACGTGGGCGACTTCGCGGCCAGCACCCTGCCCGGGAGCATGGACGGTATGCGCGGCGGCGCCCTGGTCGTTGGCGGCCATGCAGGCGAGCGCTTCGGCGACCGGATGCGCCGTGGCGTCGCCGTGGTTCATGGCAACGTCGGGGCCTTTGCCGCCTCGCGCATGGTCGCCGGCACCATCGCCCTGGGCGGCGGCGCGGGCCCGCACCTGGGTTACGGTATGCGTCGCGGCAGCGTGGTGCTGGCCAGCGACGGCGCCGCAGCAGCGCTCCAGGCGTGCGCGGCGCTGCCGGTCTTCATATCCAACCGCACGCCAACGCCCGTGTTCTGGGCCTTGCTGGCGCGCGATCTTGCGCGCCACGGAGGCGCCTTCGCGGCATTGAGCGCGCGAAGTATCCAGCGTTACCTGGGCGACCTGTCAGCCGATGGCAAGGGCGAACTGATTTTCGTGAGTTCGTGATTGGCGAGCGTGATGCATATTGGGCGCGGGTTTTTTCTCAACCATTCGAATTTTCCATGACGCAGGCCGGTTTCTTTTGCGCTGGCAAAACCAACTGCCATTTTCATGGTGATTGATCCGTGCGGCGTGGGCGCATGAAACTCGCGCTGTTCGATCTGGATCACACCTTGATTGCGTTCGACAGCACAATGGCCTGGACTCGTTTTTTGGCCGATCGCAGTATATTGCCGCAGGGCGCCGATGCGGTTTATCTGAACTGCTGCCGGCGGTACGTGGCCGGCTCGATTGATATTCGCCAGTTGCTTTTGGCCGGTATTGCACCGCTGGCGCGCTTTGCGCTGCCCGAACTGCGCTAAGTGTCGCGTCCCGGACGATTGGATAGAAAATAAACGCTATCCGCTGTTCATGGCGCGCTCGGTGCTGCAAGCGCTGCTTGAGCAGTTGAAATCGTAATGGAGTTTGCTCATGCACAT
>WRJY01000231.1 GCA_009778355.1 Desulfovibrionaceae bacterium
GCCAAAATCCGGCAAAACCTGTTCTGGGCCTTTGCCTACAACGTCGCCGGCATCCCGCTGGCCGCGCTGGGCTATTTAAGCCCCGTGGTCGCCGGCGCGGCCATGGCGCTGTCGTCGGTCAGCGTGATGAGCAATGCGCTGCTGCTGCGGCGCTGGCGGCCAGAGCACAACGATTCCCGTTGACACATGGTAAAGTGCATTCACGGCATATTGAAAAATTCAGGGGAATGAAATGAGGCATCTGGTGTATCAGATATACTATGACGAAAAATCAAGAAATTCGCTGGATTCTGGGTTTGTTCCGTTGAACAACACTGAAAATCGGCGGCCCGATTGGTATGAGCTATGGGTCATCAAGAATTTTCTTGAAAATACTGAGCTGCTCGATGATGCGTGGTACGGATTTCTGTCTCCAAAGTTTTATGCAAAAACCCGTCTGCGAGCCAATGATGTTCATGAATTTTTGAAGAAAGTTGATTTATCGGCGGATGCCGTGACAATTTCGTACTCGTGGGAGCAAATTGCATATTTTTTGAATTCTTTCGAGCAGGGTGATTTATTCCACCCTGGGATTACCAAGGTCAGCCAGCAGTTTTTTGACCTCATTGGTCTGGAGACGGATCTTGCCAAGCTCGTCGGGCACAGCGGCAACAGCGTTTTTTGCAATTTCATCATTGCCAAACCTGTCTACTGGAAAAAATGGCTGGAAATGGTTGTCGCCTTTTTTGATTTTGTTGAAAAAGGCGGAAGTGCGCTTGCGCGGGAATTGGGCGGAACGACCAGTTATGGTTCCGTCCGTCATCAAACACCGATGAAGACCTTTGTGCAGGAGCGTTTTCCTTCCGTCATTTTGACCAAGAACCGGTTCCGCACGGAGGTTCTCGACATCAGTCACGTACAGCCGGTGTTCGGACGCCTTTTTCAGGAACATCCTCGAACCCGGCGCTTGTTGCAAACCTGCGATGCGCTCAAGCGCGAATATTCGGAATCCGGCGATGCCGATTTGCTGAATGCCTATTGGAAAGTCAGGTCGCTTATACCCAAGAAATTCTGATGTTCATCGCGTCAAGGGCGCATCTTGAGTGCATTGGCATCAGGCGCTCACCACCCCCGATTCGCCACGCGCGCGCTGCGCCAGCATGGCCTGAAACAGTCGTTCCAGGTCGCTGGAGAAACGCCGAGGGTCAAACAAGGGCGAATTCGGCAGGCGGGAAGCCAACGTGGCCTTGAGGGCGTGAAGCCGGGGTTTGTCGGCAGCCAAGGCCGTTGCGAGGTCGATGTAGGCTGCGCGGTCCTTGGCAATCAACTCGTCCAGTCCGAGGCTGTGCAACAAACTGGCGCCCATGCGGCCAACGAAGGTATCTCCGTTCACGGTCAACAGTGGCACGCCGGCGCGCAGCGCGTCGCTCGCGGTGGTGCCAGAGTTGTAGGGCCAAGTGTCCAGCGCCAAGTCAGACAGCGCCACGCGGGTCTGATGCTCGGGTAAGGAGCGCCACTTGGCAAACACCAGCCGCTGTGGCTCGATGCCACGCTGCGCGGCCTCGCGCCGCAGGTTGTCGCAGGCGGCGGGAGACATGGGGGCCAGCCAAAGCACGCTGCCCTTGGCGTTCGACAGGATGCGGCACCAGTCGTCCCACAGCGCCGGGGTCAGTTTGAAGCACTGGTTGAAACTGCAAAAAACGAAGGCGTTTTCGGGCAAATCCTCCGCTTGGCGATCAGGCGCTGGCAAAGGTGTCGTCAGCGCCTGGTTGGGCTGGTAGCAGTGTGGCATGAGGGCCAGCGACTCGCTGAAATCACGGGCCCGTCCGGGCGGCGTGGCAATTTCGTCGCCAATGACATAGTCGGCCAAGCGCGGCTCGCCGAGGGTTCCGATATAGCCCAGCCACGAGGCAATCACCGCCGCCGGGCGCAGGGCAGTGATGCCCAGCCGCGCGTGGGTGGTGTAGCCAGTCAGTTCCACCAGCAGGTCAATGCCGTCGGCGCGAATTTTTTCGGCGGCGGCGCGGTCGCTCAGGGCAGACACGCTGGTGAAATGCTCGGCCACCCGCCGCAGCGCCTGCCGCGGCTCGTCTTCCACCTCGGGGCCGTAGGCGTACAGGAACACTTCAAAGCGATCCCGGTCATGATGGGCGATTACGTCGGTGATGAGGTGCGTGACCGGATGATTGCGGAAGTCCGCCGACAGATAGCCAACACGGATGCGCCTGCCGCGCGTGTCGGCCACCGTGTCCGCAAGCGGGGGCTGGCTCAATTCGTAACGCCACTTTGAACGGGCAAAACAGGCCGCCGTCTCGCGCAACAAACCGGGCGAGGCTTCGGGCCAAGCCAGCAGGGACAGGGGAGCGATCTCGCCGCTCTTGCCGTTTTTCTGGATAGCGGCAACCAGGTCGGCGGGTTGCGGTCCGCCAGCGTCGGACCAGTCGGCGATTCGTCTGCGCTGCCCAATGAAATCGGCCATGCGAGTGAGCTGGCTTGGCTCCAGTTCCCAGGCTTTGCGGTAAAGCGCCAGCGCCTCTTCGGGGCGCTTGGCGGTTTCCAGCAATTCGGCCAGATTGGTCAGCGCCGGAATGAAGTTTGGCTCTAATTCCAGCGCCTTGCGGTAATGCCGTTCGGCCTCTTCTTTCTGCCCGGCGCGCTTGCAGGCAAAGCCCAAGTTGGCATAAGCATGCGCATAGCCGGGCTGCAACCCGATGGCGTGCTGGTAGCACTCCAGCGCCTGCTGGAGTCGTCCGCGGTCATGACCGTGACTGAGCAGATTGCCCAGATTGTTCCAGGCTTTGGGCTGCTTCGGGTCAAGCTGCAAGCTTCTGCGATAAGCCTCCTCGGCTTGCCGCGGCTTGTTTGCGGCCACCAAGGCCAGGGCGAGATTGAACCAGGCCTCGGCGGTGCCAAGTTTCCGCACCGCGATCTGCAAGGCATTTTCAGCCGCTTCGGTCTGCTTGCGCAGCAGGTGGACGCATCCCAACAGCAGGCAGGCCCTGCCTTGCAGGGCCGGGCGTGATGCCAGGCGTTCGCAGATGCCGGCGGCCTCGTCATGGCGGCCTTGCTCGTAGTACTGAACGGCGCGGCGGTATTGCGCCTCGTCGGCGGCATTGACCGTGCTCACCACGGGCTTTCGGGCGGGGGGAGAGGGCGGGCGGTGTTTCATTTACGCACTTCTGGTGATGAGATGCGCGGTACGTTTTAGACTCATGTTTGGGAGGGAGGGCTGTCAGGGCTGCATGGTTTTGCAAAGCAGATCATTCTGGGCGTCGATATAAAAGCATCGAACCAAGCATTTGATATGCATGATTCGATGCAAGGTGCTTGAGCATGTAAACGATGATATCGTTATTGCATGACAAATTTTGGTATAATGGTGCAATCGGCGGTCGGGTACGATACGAGATATCCGTAATTAGGGGCGGATCCCGAGAGTGTGCCAGGGCAGGTTCCACCAACTGAGTCAAGTTTATACCCGGGGTCTGGTGTAATGCCGATACTCCATCCTCCGCCTTCCACTACGGCTCCTGGTGATGTATCTCCGTTAATTCCACTAATGATGAGACCGCCAGGAGATGCGATGGGTGTCGCAACGTAATAATGCCGGAATGTCGGTGTGACAGTGCAACTGGCGGCAATGGAGTTGGTCGTGTAGGTGACGCCAAAGGTCACGCCAACATCGTTTTTCTGGAGATTGCTGATAGTGCCGCCACAGGTGCCGCTATTGTCATAAAGTGTATTGCTGTTACCAAGAAGAAGGGCATATCCTGAATTTGCCGTGATTGAGAAAATTTTCGACTCCCCTTGATTTGCTGGAAGAACTCCTACTGGGCTGATCGAACCGTTCGCGCCCGCGCTGGCCGTCACGGTGTAGGGCGTGTTCGGGATGAAATTAGGTACGATGGTGCAATTGGCGGTAGGATAGTGTACGAGATATGAGTAGGTGGGAGCAGTCCCTGAAAGGGTGCCGGGACAAGTGCCGCCAACAGAGTCAAGCTTATATCCTGGATCTGGTGTGATGATAATATTCCAGCCGCCATTTTCTATTACAGCACCTGGCGATGATGAGCTAATGCGACCGCCAAGAGATGCAATGGGCGTTGCAGTGTAGTAATGCCAAAATTTCGGCGTAACATTACAACTTACAGTGATGGGGTTTGTTGTGTAGGTGGCGCTGACGATCGCTCCTATCTCATTTTTTGTGAGGTTACTGATGGTGCCGCCGCAGGTGCTGTTGTCACCGTAGAGAGTGTTATTAACACCAAGCCCAATCAGATATTGCGAACTAGCATCTGCCAGAACTGTAAACGTCTTCGCCTCTCCTTGGTTTGCCGGGAGAACCCCCATTGGACTGATCGAACCGCCCACACCTGCGCTGGCCGTAACTGTATAGGTTTTCGATCCCAGAGAATCCAGCATTTTTGTGATATTGAAACTACCCCAACCCGTTGCGTTATCATAACCAGATTTGGCAGCGTAGTAGCCGTTGTTGCCGGTAGTCACGTCATGCAGCGTGGACGAAGCATACAACTGGCTGGTCATGGGGTAGATCAGCGGCGGCGCAAAGCCCAAAGTATTGTTGTTGGCCGACTCCAGCACCGACCACGCCCCCACGAACAGCGGCGAGGACAAGCTCGTGCCGCCGTTGCAGTACCTGGTGCCGTTCTTGTAATAAATGACCGGCGAATAGTCCCAATCGGCATCAAAAGCCAGATCAGGCACTTGCCGGTATGCGCCGGAAAAGCCACTCTGCCAAGGCGGTTTGGTTTCGATGGTGCTGATGCCGCCGCCGCTGTAAGGCCAAGCCGATTCCGAAACGTAGTTCAGATTGGCGTCGGTGGTCAGCGTGGTGCCGCCCAGCGCGACGACATAGGGCGAACTGGCCGGATAGACCACGGCAGGCTGGCTCGTGTCGCCGTAGGCGCCGTTTTGCGGAGCTGAACAGGGGTAGGCGCCGTTGTCTCCTGACGACGCCGCGAAGGTCTGGCCTTGGCTGACCCCGAGGGCAAAGATGGAATCAAAGTACCCGACCCAGCTATTGCCGCCGCATTCGGAAATCGACCACGACATGTTGACGACTTTGGCCGTGTTGTCGCTGACGGCTTGGTTGATAATGGGGGCCAGGGCAGAGATGTTGGCTCCCGATCCATTCGCACCGCCCGAGGTATAGAAGAGCAGTTGCTGAACACCGCCGCTGATGCCGACAATGGCTTGCGCGTCCATGCTCCATTCGGATTGCTCCGCGTAGTCGGTGCTGCCTTGGTTGCTGGCAGGGAGGATCGAGGTGGGCACTGCGGCAATGCCTCGGGCCGATTCAAATTGCTGCAAGTCGTTGACCGATGGCGTCATGCCACCCCAGCCGACAAGCGCGGCCACCGTGCTTCTTCCGGTCTGGTCGCTTGGCCGGTTGTAGACGGTTGCAAATTCATCTGCATCGTATCCTTTTGCGTTATATGGCGAGCAGAAGCCCGATGCGGTTCCCGTTGCCGGCCTGACATCGGATTCTGGCAATGAACGCACACGCGCTTTAATCATGGTGTCCAGGCCGAGCACCTGATCGATTTGGCTTAGTTCGGCGGGCACCTGGATTTCCCGCATGTTCGCAATGCCGCGCTCGCCATTGTTCTGGCTGTAGACACCGATTTGCGTATTGAACGCGAGTTGAGCCGCTACAGCCGTGCCATCGGCGGTGACCAGCAGGCGGTTGGAGGCGATTTGCACATTGGTGAAACCGTTGCGCTTGAGGTAATCGGCTACGGCCTGGACTTGTGCCACGGTGGGGGCGAATTGTTGCGTGCTTTCTGCGCTGCTCAACCAGCGGCGATAAGACGAATCGCCGGGCGTGCGCTGGCGGCGGGTAAGATCGTGAAGGGCTTCTTCGTTGTTGAGCTTGAGGATGACGGTGATCGACACGGGGTCGCTCGCGCCAGCGCTTCTTTGAAATTGAGCCGTGGCGGAATTGAAAACCCGATCATTCGTCGCCCTCCATGTGGATTGCTGTTGACTGACGCCTTGAGCAAATGCCGTTGATGTCAGCAGCGAGAGCATAAAAATCAATCCTCGCGTCCTTGTCTGACAGACAGTTTTGTGCTTCACTATTTTCTCCTTTGGTGCATTGCAGAGCAAAAGCGCATGAAATAACTTTCAAGCGCCAAAACACAAACAGAAAACGATCCGTTTGCGAGCAGCGCTGAGCATGCCACCGAAGCTACGTGTGCAACACATGGCTACCGACCAAGCTACGGCGAAGCATATGCTGACTTGATTTTGGCGACATGTCAAGGGAGGAAAGGTGAAGTCCAATACGGTTTTGTTAAAAATTTCACGTTTCGTTGGGGCTTCGCTTGGTCGAGGCCCTGCGCAGGCCCTTTGACAAGCACGGGAGATGTTGGGTGCGGATGAATGTTCATCATGCAAGCGCGGCAGCAAGGGCCGCCGCGCATGGGCGGCGGCTTTCAGGCGGGCAGCGCCGGGTAGTCGGTGTAGCCCTTGACGCCGCCGCCGAACATGGTGGCCTGGTCAACGCCCTGGTACGGGCCGCCGCGGCGCATACGCTCGGTGAGGTCGGGCATACTGATGAACGGCTTGCCGA
Source organism: Desulfovibrionaceae bacterium (assembly GCA_009778355.1). Taxonomy (GTDB): domain Bacteria; phylum Pseudomonadota; class Gammaproteobacteria; order Burkholderiales; family Burkholderiaceae_C; genus Ottowia. Next base: position 6,575 of record WRJY01000231.1, read on the forward strand.
AGGACACCAGGTCGGCGTAGCCGCTGGCGATGGCGCTGGCCGCCGACTGCGGGTTGTAGCCGTTGTTGACCATCCAGGCGCCGTGGCCGCCGGCTTGGCGGTAGGCGGCTTTCAGGGCGGCGTAATCGAACGGGCAGCCGGGTACTTCGCGCGGGCCGCCGGTGGCGCCTTCGATGACGTGCACGTAGGCCAGGCCCAGGGGGGCGAGTTGGCGGATCAGGTAGTCGAACAGCGGCTGCGGGTTGGCCTCGCTGATGCCGTTGGCGGGCGTGACGGGCGACAGGCGGATGCCCACGCGGTCGTGGCCCACGGCGTCGGCCACGGCGCGGGTGACTTCCAGCATCAGGCGGGCGCGGTTTTCGATGCTGCCGCCGTAGTCGTCGGTGCGCTGGTTGGCGCTGCTCTTGAGGAACTGTTCCAGCAGGTAGCCGTTGGCGCCGTGGATTTCCACGCCATCGAAGCCGGCGGACTGGACGGCGTTGCGCGCGGCGGCGGCGTAGTCGTGCACGAGGTCGGGGATTTCGTGCCGCTGCAGCGCGCGCGGCTCGCTGGTGGGCACGAAGCTGCCGTGGCCTTCGGCGTCGATGACGTAGGTTCTGGCGTCGGCGCGGATGGCCGATGGCGCCACCGGCGCGCCGCCACCCGGTTGCAGCAGGGTGTGCGACAAGCGGCCCACGTGCCACAACTGGCAGACGATTTTGCCGCCCACGGCATGAACGGCCCGGGTGATTTGCTTCCAGCCGTCGAGCTGTTCGGTGCGGAACAGGCCGGGCACGTCGGCGTAGCCCTGGGCCTGCGGGTTGATGATGGCGCCTTCGCTGACGATCAGACCGGCGCCGCGCACCGGGTCAGCGCGTTGCAGGTAGTACTTGACCATCAGCGGCGTGGGGACGGTGCCGGTGGCGCGGTTGCGGGTGAGCGGCGCCATGACGACGCGGTTGGACAGATCCAGCGCGCCCGCGCGCAGGGGGGAAAACAGGGTCGGTTTCATGGCGGATGCCTCCTTTGACGCAGAAATGGGATTGGAGCGCGATACGGGTTCAGTCAGGGCGTTCTTGACGGATGCGCTTTGCTCCTCTCTCCTTGCGGGAGAGAGGGGTGTGCGCACCCGAAGGACATTTGCCTGAACCGTATTGAGATCAAGGCAGCATTGTGCGCCAAGCGATTGAATTTGAGTCGTTCGAGTGCCGCCTGCTCGAAGATCCGCAGGCGCGCTGATGGCAGCCGCAGTGGTCAAGGCATGAAAGACCGCTGAGAGGCGGCCCGAGCGGGCTGGCGCGAGGCGTTTAACCTAGAAACGGCAGTTGACCGCTTGCAATCTTCACGAGAACCGCATGGATATTGACTTTTGCGACTTCGATGAAGCTCACCGCTTTG
>WRJY01000232.1 GCA_009778355.1 Desulfovibrionaceae bacterium
GCGGGCAGTAGCCCGCTGCGTTCTCGCGCCTTGCCTGGCACGCCGATCACGGCACTGGCGGATGCATCCAACTGCCGTTTTTAGGATGACTTTCCTTTGCAATCGGGCATTTCCATACGCATCAATACCAAGGAGACAAGGATGAGAACACTGATCTTCCGCTTCCGTGCACAGCGGTGGGCACGTTTGTACGTGGGCGCCGCCTGTCTGGCGGCGGCCGGATTGATCGCCAGTTGCGGCGGCGATGACAACGGATCGAGCAACTCGGCGCCGCCCGGGGCCTTCGCGGTGACCACGCTGTCCTCGCAGCCCGACATGGTCAGCGGCGGCGATACGCTGCTGCAGGTCAACGCTCCCTCGGACGTTGCGCCTGCCAACGTGCAGGTGCTGCTCAACGGCGCCGACGTCACGGCCCAGCTCACCGAGCGCAGCGCCGACGGGCGCACGCTGCGCGGTGTGGTCAGCGGACTGAAGGAAGCAGCCGGCGGAGCGAGCAACACCATCGCGGCCGTGAACACAGCGCAACCCGGGCAACGCGCCGAGCTGGCGCTTGTGAATTACCCGATCACCGGGCCGATTCTCTCGGGGCCGCATCTGCAGCCCTACGACTGCCTGACCGACAACGCAACCAACAACTTGGGCAAGCCGCTCGACGCCGATTGCAGCGCGGCGACGCAGGTGCTCTGGTATTACCGCACTACCGCCAATGCCTTTGCGGCGCTGACCGATACGGCCCAATACCCCGCGGACATGGCGCGCACCACCACCAATGATGGCAAGGACGCGCCCTACATCGTGCGCGTCGAGTCGGGCACCATCAACCGGGGCGTCTACCGGCTCGCGGTGCTCGACGATCCGACCACCAACAAAACGGCCGCTGGCGCGCGCTGGAAACCCGCCGCGGATGGCGGCTGGAACAAGAAGCTGATCGTTTTCTTCGGCTGCTGCGGCGGCTCCAACTACAACCAGGGCAGCCAGTCGATGGCTTCAGTGCTCAGCAATAACGAACTTTCGCGCGGTTTCGCCTATATGGTTTCGACCGAACTGTGGAACCAGCAGCACTCGAACGCGCATATCCAGGGCGAGACGCTGATGATGCTCAAAGAGCACTTCATCAAGGAATTCGGCGTGCCCAAGTGGACGGCCGGCACCGGCGGTTCGGGCGGCTCGATACAGCAGCATCTGGTGGCGCAACTCTTTCCGGGGCTGCTCGACGGCATCCAGCCCAGCCTGTCGTTTCCGGACTCGATGATGCCGGAGGTTCCCGAATGCCGTTTGATCTACTACTACGAAACCAAAACGGCCACCGGGCAAGCCTTGACCGCGGACAAGAAGAACGCGATCGAGGGCTTCCCTCCGGGCTACTGCGCGTTGTGGCACGCCACCTTTGCGAGCACCATCAGAGCAGACAACGCCGCCGGCTCCTACGGCTGCAACGTGTCGGACCCGACGCTCGTCTTCAACCGCCAGACCAATCCGACCGGTTTGCGCTGCGACACGTTCCAGACCAACATCTATGCATTGGGTACACGCCCCAATGGAGTCCGCAATCCATTTGGCATTGGCGAGGCGCGCCGTCCGTCCGACAACGTGGGCGTGCAGTACGGACTGCTGGCGTATCAAAAGGGCATCATCACGGCCCAGGAGTTCATCGACCTGAACGAGCAGATCGGCGGTTTTGACGGCGACGGCGCGGAGCAGCCCGGGCGCACGGTGGCCGATGACGGCGCAATCGCGGCAGCCTACAAGGCCGGCCTGAAAAACAGCTTCAGCGGGCCGGGCCTGACCAACATTCCGATCATCACATCGCGTACCAATTCGAACGCGGCGACCGACATCCATGACCCGATGCAAGACCAGGTGGTCCGCGCGCGTCTGAAAACGGGTACCGGCTTCAGCGACAACCAGGTCATCCTGGCCGGCAGTGCGCAATCGACGGCGGCGGGAATCAACATTCCCGTCATATCGCTGGACATGATCAATACATGGCTCGACAACATGGCAGCCGATCCGTCGCCGTTGTCGCACGACAAGGTCATCAAGAACAAGCCCGCCGACGCCGTCGATACCTGCTGGCTGACCGATGGCACGCGCGTCCAGGAACCGGCATCGACCAACCCGGACGATACCTGCAACGATGCAAGCAAGGGCGGCTACACGAAGTACAGCTCTCCGATTCTGGCCGCGGGCGCGCCGCTGGATAACAACCGGATCAAGTGCCAGCTCAAGCCGATCGACCTGACGGACTACCCGGCGGGGGCCAACGCTCCCACCTCGGACCAACTCGACCGCCTGAAACTGATCTTCCCCGATGGCGTGTGCGACTGGAGCAAGCCGGGCGTGGATTGGGCGCCGTTGCGGGGCACCTACCAGCGTCTGCCGGCGACGGATTGAGCCCAGCGAGCAACGGCTGGAGGATGACGCAAGTCCGCCCCCAGCCGGTCGTTGACAGCGCTTCTCAGGGCCTGTTCAGCAGCCCGGCGTGGTGCCCCGATGGTCAGCAACGAAGCTCCGAGGATGAAGTCATAGGCCGGCACCAGCGCGATGCCGGCCCCTTGAATCTTTCCAATTTGACCTAAGGAGTTACGAAGATAAACAAGCGGTCAACTGCCGTTTTAGGTTCAATGGGCGTCATCACGCTTGATCGGCGGCAGGTCGGGGGAGCGTGAAATATCCGGGCTAGACTCGGCAACCCGATCATGTTCACCCGCATCCGCTCCTACATTCAGGCGATTCTCGAACGCGACCCCGCCGCGCGCAGCGCGTGGGACGTGGTCTTTTCCTACCCTGGCTTTCATGCGCTGATGCTGCACCGCCTGGCGCATTCGCTGTGGAACGCCGGCTTCACCTGGCTGGCGCGCTGGGTCTCGCACTGGGGACGCTTTCTGACCGGCATCGAAATCCACCCCGGCGCAAAAATCGGCCAGCGGGTGTTCATCGACCACGGCATGGGCGTGGTGATCGGCGAAACCGCCGAAATCGGCGACGACTGCACCATCTACCAAGGCGTCACGCTCGGCGGCACCTCGCTGGTCAAGGACAGCAAGCGTCACCCTACGCTGGGCAAGGGCGTCATCGTCGGCGCCAATTCGCAAGTGCTGGGCGGCTTCACGGTGGGCGACGGCGCCAAGATCGGCTCCAGCGCCGTAGTCACCAAGCCGGTGCCCGCCGGGGCCACCGCCGTCGGCAACCCGGCGCGCATCATCTTGGCCGAGGCTGACGCCCGGCGCGAGGAAGCCGCCGCCAAAATGGGTTTTTCAGCCTACGGCGTGACGCAAAACGACGACCCCGTCAGCCAGGCGCTGCGCGGCCTGATCGACGGCACGGCCACGCACGAGCACCAGATCGCCCTGTTGTGGCAAGCCGTCGAAAAACTGGCCCGCGAGTCCGCCCCCGACTGCGTGCCCCAGGACGCCGCGCGCGAAGAACACTTCGCCGCCGACAGGCTGAACGAACTGGTCGGCAAGTAGACGCCGGCTTCAAGGTGGCAATTCGATCTGCTGGCGCTCGTGCGCGAGTTTTTTCTGCGTCGCGATGTCTCGCGTTTATGTCTGAATGAGCGCGAGCCTGTTCACGCTATTTTCATGGTGCCCGCAAGGCAGTCAAAGGCAGCGTCTGCCGCGCAAGCAAATCCTCGCCGGGTGTCCAACCCGGCTGCGGTTTGCGCCTTGCATCCACTGCCTTTGGGGGCAACGGGCGCCATGAAAATAGTGTGAACAGGCCCGCCTTCAGCGTCGTGCGTGTACTCGGCTTGCACATGGCATTTGGCCTCGGCCAGCAGGGCAGGGGAAATCTCAACCGGGGTTTTATATGGGCGATCCGTACAGTCCAATATGGGCGACCATGATGCATGGCAGCGCATCCTTCGGCAAGCGCCTGGTCGGATTGGCTGCGGCAGCCGCGCGGCTCCCGTATGATTGACCCTGCCGCGCCGGCCCCGTTGGCCCGCGCCGCATGTCGATGAGCCAGGACCGCGCCGACCCTTCCGACCGCCCCTTCATGCCGCCCCAGACCAAGGCTGGCCCCGGCTTGGCGCGCCTGGTGGTCATCCTCGTGGCCCTGGCGGCGCTGATCGCCGGCGCTTACCGTGCCTACCTGTGGCTGGTGGACGACGTGTCGCATCGCCGCGCCATGGCCGAACATGCTATCGAAGCGTCATCGAGCGCCGACAGCGCCGGCCCGCCCCCGCCGCCCGGCCCGGTTGCCACCGGCGAACCGCCCGCGCCCGCCGTGGCCGGCGGCAGCGTCAACCGGTGCGCGGCGGGCGGTCAGGTGATTTTCACCAACACGCCCTGCCCCGAAGGCAGCCGACCGATCGCCGCTGACGCCATCGTCGAGCCCTCGCCGGTGGCCACGCGCCCCGCCGCCCTGTCCGGCGGCGCCGACGCCAGCCAGCAGCAGGCCGATTGCAACTTTCTTGCAGCCGAAATCACCCGGCTGAACTACGAATTCAGCCAGCCCCTGCCGCCGCCGGTGCTGGACCACATTTCCACCCGCCTGGCGGGCCTGCGCGCGCAAGCCGACGCTGCCCGCTGCGCACCGCTCAAGGCCGCCAGCAGCGCCGCTTCCGCCCCGCAACGCCGGCGCGCGCCGCCCACGGTGGTGGATGAGAAGGCGGGCGCCTGATGCGCCGCAGCACAAAAATCATGCCCGCGATACAATAAAGGGTTCGACAGACCGCCGTTCGCCAGAACGCGCCCGGCCTGCCGGGGGCCAGACCCGCCGCAGGCCGTGTTTCTTCAATGCCCGCCAACGGTTGCGCAGCGGCTCGACGCTTGCGCCAGCCGTTTCCGCCCTGCCTGCAATCGAGGTGGCGGCGCTGGGTACGCCGCGCTCGCCGCTGGCCGTCGTCAACCCAAGCCGCGCAGCCGATTCGCTGCGGCGCGCGGTGTGCTGTTTCATCAATCGCAAGGACGCGCAAGGAGGATTCGCATGGCCAAGGAAGAACTGATCGAGATGCAGGGCATCGTCAACGAAGTGCTGCCGGACACGCGCTTTCGCGTCACGCTGGACAACGGTCACGAACTGGTGGCCTACTCGGCCGGCAAGATGAAGAAGAACCGCATCCGCATCCTGGCCGGCGACCGGGTGTCGCTGGAGCTGTCGCCCTACGATCTGAGCAAGGGCCGCATCAGCTTCCGTCACCTGGAGCGCCGCCACGACGCGCCGCCGCCCGGCCCGCACCAGCGCAGAAGATAAACGCCACCCCGCCTCAAGGGGCGCTCTGGCTTGCGTCTGCTCCGCGGCCTTTTGCTTCTTTTGATTCCTGGTATTGCCGGCAATGGATTCGGCACTGCGCAACGCTCACGAACCAACTCGACCCGCGCGGGCCTGAGCACCCCCCACTTGGCGTTACCCGGCCCGTCCAGAGCGGCGCTCGCGCACGGCGTCGGCCAATTGGCGCAGCACTGGCACGGTTTGCTCGAAGCTGATGCAGGCATCGGTGACGGACACACCGGGCTGGAGCGCCTGGCCGGGCACGATGTCCTGCCGGCCTTCGTGCAGGTGGCTTTCGATCATCACGCCCATGATGCGCGCGTCGCCCGCTGCAATCTGACCGGCCACGTCGCCCGCCACCACGACCTGGCGCGCGTGTTGTTTGCTGCTGTTGGCGTGCGAGACATCGATCATCACTTGCTCGCGCAAACCCGCGCTCCGCAGCAGCGCACAGGCGGCGTCCACGTCGGCGCTTGAATAGTTGGGCGCCTTGCCGCCGCGCAGAATGATGTGGCAGTCGTGGTTGCCGCGCGTCTCGAACACGGCGGCCTGGCCCATCTTGGTCAGGCCCAGAAAGGCGTGCGGCGCCTGGGCGGCGACGACGGCATCGGTCGCCACCTTCACGCCGCCATCGGTGCCGTTCTTGAAACCCACCGGGCAACTCAGGCCGCTGGCAAGCTGGCGGTGGCTCTGGCTCTCGGTGGTGCGCGCGCCGATGGCGCCCCAGCTCACCAAATCACTGATGAACTGCGGGCTGAGCAGGTCCAGAAATTCGGCGCCCACCGGCAGGCCCAGGGCCAGTACGTCGAGCAGCAGGCGGCGCGCCATTTGCAAGCCCTCGTTGATGGCGTAGCTGCCGTCCATGCGCGGGTCGTTGATGTAGCCCTTCCAGCCCACGGTGGTGCGGGGTTTCTCGAAGTAGACACGCATCACCAGCAGCAGCTCGCCGGCCAGCCGGTCGGCCTCGGCCTTCAGGCGGCGGGCGTAGTCCAGCGCCTGCCCGTGGTCATGGATGGAGCACGGCCCGACCACCACCACCAGCCGGTCATCGCCGCCGTGCAGCACATGCGAAATGGCGGCGCGGCTGGCCTCGACCAGGTTCTGCGCGGCGGGCGAAGCCGGCAGCCATTCCTGCAATAGGGCGGGGGTGATCAGCGGACGCACGGCGCGGATGCGCGTGCCGTCAACGCCGGTGGTGTCGAGTGTGGAGGGCGTGTCGGGGGCGGGCATGGCCTGGATTATCGGCGGTCAGCAATTGTCATCAGCTATCAAAACCATACTACCCGCCATGCGGATCGCGCCGCACGGGCAGCGCAGCGCGCATTGTGCGCAACCGGTGCAGCCCGGCGCATCGTGCAGCGCCGCTGTCTTGCGCCAGCCTTCGGTTTGCAGCGACAGCGCGCGCGGCAAACAGGCCGCCACGCACCAGCCGCACCAGCCGCAGCCGGTGCAGCGCGCCGCGTCGATATGCGGCGCCGGCCTTGCCCCGCGCTCAGTATGATCGCGCATCATGGACGGCATCATCACTCGCCATCTGCTCATTCGGGGCCGCGTGCAAGGCGTGTATTACCGCGCCAGCATGGTCGAGCAGGCGCGCCGCCTGAACCTGCGCGGCTGGGTGCGCAACCGGCTGGACGGCAGCGTCGAGGCGCTGGCGCAGGGCGCGGACGCCGCCGTGCAGGATTTGATCGGCTGGGCGCGCCAAGGCCCCAAAAACGCGCGGGTCGATGCGGTACAAGTCAGCCAAGCGCCAGCGCAGCCGCTGGCGGCATTCGAGCAGCGCGCGACGGCGTAGTTCAGCTTGCCAGCGCCGCCAGCGCCCGCTCGGTGATCTGTTCCACCGTGCCGGTGCCGTTGATGGCGCGGTACTTGGGCGCGCTGGCCGGGTCGGTTTTGGCCCAACCGCCGTAATAGTTCACCAGCGGGCGCGTTTGCTGGTTGTACACCTCCAGGCGCTTGCGCACGGTTTCTTCCTTGTCGTCGTCGCGCTGCACCAGCGGCTCGCCGGTCACGTCGTCCTTGCCCTCGGTCTTGGGCGGGTTGAACTTGACGTGGTAGGTGCGCCCCGATGCCGGGTGACTGCGGCGACCGCTCATGCGCTCGATGATGGCCTCGAACGGCACGTCGATTTCCAGCACGTAGTCGAGCTTGACGTCTGCCGCCTTCATGGCGTCGGCCTGCGCGATGGTGCGCGGAAAGCCATCGAACAGAAAGCCGCCCGCGCAGTCAGACTGGGCGATGCGCTCTTTCACCAGATTGATGATGAGATCGTCGCTGACCAGTCCGCCCGACTCCATCACGCTCTTGGCTTGCTGGCCCAGCGGCGTGCCGGCCTTGACGGCGGCGCGCAGCATGTCGCCGGTGGAAATCTGCGGGATGCCGTATTTCTGGCAAATGAAGGCCGCTTGGGTGCCCTTGCCGGCGCCGGGGGCGCCCAGAAGAATGAGTTTCATCTTGCTCCTCAGGTGGAATCAAACGGCGGCGGCGCGCCCGGCGGTGCGTGCCGGCTGCCGCTCGCTTCAGGATGGGTTGCGATCGAAGCGCAGCCAAGAATAGCACGCGCGCTTTTGCGGAACGCTGACAAGCCGCGCCGGCGGCTCAAGACAGTACTTCGAATGTTTCGCGCACGCGCGCCAGATCCTCCGGCGTGTCCACACCCGGGCCGGGGGCTTCGGTTGTGATGTGGACGGCGATGCGGTGGCCGTGCCAGAGGGCGCGCAACTGTTCCAGCGCCTCGCAGCGTTC
>WRJY01000233.1 GCA_009778355.1 Desulfovibrionaceae bacterium
GTGCGCCGCCGGGCCGCTCCCAAGGCGCGGCGCGGCCCCCTCGGGGGGCAGCGCACTGCGCGAAGCGAGGGAGCATGGGGGCGTCATGTTCCCGCAGTCATGCGCAGCGCGAAGTCCGCGTAGTACCGGTCGGTAATGCGCTGCTGAAAGCCCAGGTCTTCCAGTGGCGGCACGGGGGTGTAGTCGTAGTCGATGACCAGCTTGCCGCTCTTGAGCGTTTCGGTGGTGTTGATCTGCGCGTCGAACCACGCTTTGCCGTCGAGGATGTAGCCGCCGGCCTTCAAGCTGCGAAAGCGCGCGTTGATGCCCTCGACGATGTCGCGCACCAGCCCCGGAGACAGGGGCTTGTCGATGAACTCGAAGTGACCCTCGGCCACGGTGTCGGCCAGCACGTGCGCGGTGCGCGTGGCCGTCTCGAAGGCAAACAGCTCCTCGGTGGCGCAGGTGCGGTTGCCCCAGAATCGAAAGCCCTGGTAATTGATGAGGGTGGTGACCTTGCCTTCGTTGAGCAGGTCGCAGTCGGTGTTTTCGTTTTGCAGGTCGAAGAACACGTCCTTGCTGATGCCGCTGGGGCCGTTGACGGGGACGTTGGACAGGCTCTTGTGCCAGCCCTGCTGCTGGTCGATGGCCGCGCGCAGGCCCAGCGCGTAGGCCGCCGCTGGAATCTCGACGGCGGCGTTGACGCTGGTGTCCCAAGCTTTGAAGTGCGGCCAGATGACCATGGTTTCGCGCTTGCCGAATTGCTCGGCGTAGTCCAGCGCCTCGGACACGTCCTGCGCGCCAAAGGCCGAGACGTAGGCCATGCCGCGCAACTTCTCGCCAGCGGCGGTGAGCGCGTCGGCCACGGGTTTGGTGTCCAGCCCCGGCGCGCCGAGGATGCGCGGCTTGACGCCGAGCTGTTGCTGCGCCGTCAGCAGCGCCTGAATGCCGGTGCGCACGCCGCCGGTGTTGTTGCCGATGACCAGGCTGGTCTGCTCGGCATCGTCTTGGCTGGCGGCCACGCGCACGATGACCAGCGCGGGCCGCGTCTGGTCGGCAATGGCGCGCAGGGCTACCGGCAGCGTGCCTTCGGCGCCGGCGTTGTCGAGCGCTTTGTTGATGTTGGTGAACAGCACTGGTTTGTCGAGCGGGAACTGCTCGGGGTCGGCATCGGGCGCGGTGGCTACCAGGCCGATGATGGCCGTGGAGGCCAGGCGCAGCGTGGTGGTTCCGGTGTTGACCTCGGTGACGCGGACGCCGTGGTGAAAGCCTGCGAGCGACATGTTTGGGGTTCCTTGTTGGGTGTGCGGTAGGTGGGCGGTGGCCGGCGGCGGTTGGGCTGATGGGCAATGCCCTTGACCCGCGCGCCGCCGGGCCGCCCGGCGGCGGGTCCGCTTTAGTTGGGCGGTTGCTGCGATTCGATGCGCCGCTGCAACCTTTCCACATCCTTTTTCACGCCGGCCTGGGCGTCGAGTTCGATGGCGCGCGACAGGTGGCCCATGGCGGCCTGGCACGCGGCAAGCGGCAGGGCCTTGATGTCCACGTCGCGCGTGCGGGTCTTGCCCATCGCGGCCCAGCCGATGGCCTTGTGCAGCTTGGCGCGGGCCTGGTCGGGCGCGTCGCGCCCTTCGGTGAGTTGCAGCACGGCGGCCAGCGCCTGCGCGGCGTCGTCTCCGGCAAGCTGCCCGGCGATGGCGGCGTCGCTGAATTCGTCGAGCAGTAGCGTCGGTAAATCGCGCTGGTACTGGTCGGGCAGCCTCAGGCCATGTTTGAGGGCGTAAGCGGCCAGTTGCAGCGCGCGCTGCCAGTGGCCCGCGTCGATGTGCCAGACCAGCACGGTGGCCAATACCACGTCATCGCCGCCAGCGTCGGCTTGCAGCACGCCGTCCAGGTAGGCGTCGTAGTTGGCCAGCATGGCGCGCTTGGCCTCGATCTTGCGTTCGACGGACTGAATGTCCTTGAGCGTTTTGCGGTGCTCGTAGAGCTGGGCCAGCAGCAGCTCGTGCTCGTGCCCGGCGGCGCTGGCTCGCGCGGGCGCGGCAGTGCGCGCCACAGCTTCGGCGGCGGCCATGCGTTGCAGGTGCGCGGTAACTGGACTGATGCGGCGCGTCATGGTCAGACCAGCGTGATGTTTTTCACCAGCGCGCAGGCGCCGTATTTCTCGACCACGTAGGCGTCGTTGCTCGATTCGTAGTTCTCGATGCGGTCGCGCTTGGGGTTGTCGATGATGGCGCGCCGGCGCGCGCTGTCCTGGTAGTAGATGGACAGGTTGGCCAGCGGCGTAATCAGCAGCGCGTTTTCCGGGAAATACGGCACGGTAATGGCTTGCAGGCCGCCCATGCGCTTTTGACTGATGATGATGTCGGCGGCGAGCTGCTCTGTGGGCTTGTCGCCGTTGTTGTCCACCAGCGGGAAATACTTGTCGTGCAGCAGGGCGCGGCCCATGATGGCGACCAGGCCGGGCTGTTCACGGTACCAGGGGTCGAGCAGTTGGATGCTGTCGTACACCATCGAGTCGAGGTTTTTGAAGTCGCCGCCTTCGCCGACCGCGATCTGCCCTTCGGTGGCGCCGCTATCGAGCACGCGCGCGGGCGCGTCGGTTTCGATGTGCTGGAGCCAGCCCGTGTTCACGTCTTGCAGCAGCGGGTTGGCGGCCAGGTCGGTATCGGCGGCGGCGCTCTTGCCGTTGAAGCCGATCAACATGCGGTCCAGCGCCTGGCGCTTGACAATGACGTCGCGCACGCGCGCCTGAAAGTCGGGGAACTTGGCCCAGGCGTCGATGGTGGCGTAGCGCAGGTGCGTGTCGTAGTTGGTCTGCACGCAGGTGTAGCGGCGCTCATCGAGCGTGTGCACGTCGCGCGTGGCGCGCTCGGCGGCCTCGGTGTTGGTGCGGCTGGCAATGGGGCCGTTAACGCCCAGGCCCAGCTTGTCGCCCCACATTTCGCGCACGCCAATGATGTTGATGCGCGAGAGAAAAGCGCTGCTTTCCTGAATTTTGGTTTCCAGCTTCTGCTGCACGCCGGGCGCAACGGCAAACTTCTCGTGCACGCTGGCGATGCCGTTGAGTTGCTGCAGCTGGGTGTAGTAGGCGTTGAGGGCGCGGCGGGTATCGGGATGCATGGTGGGGTTTTCCTTGAAACGGGTGGTCGGGCGGGTCAGCAGTCGGTGAGCACGGCGCCGGCGCCGCCGGTGGCCGGCGCCCGCGCGGTGTGCTGGCCCGGTTCCTGGTCGAGCCGGGCCACGAGGCCGGTGAACTGCTTTTGCAGCGCGGCGTGGTCGGCCACGGCTTTGTCGTGCGCGGTCTTGAGGTCGGCAAACCGTTTTCCGGCGGCGGCGTCCTGGTCGGTGACGGCCCGCGCCATCGCCTCCATGCCAGCCTGCACGGCGGCAAAGCGGGCGTCGTCGGTGGCGGCTTTCTTGCCGAACATGTTGGCGACGATGCCCCTCATCACGTCGGCGAACTTGGCGGCCTTGTCGTCGCCCTCTTCCTCGAACTCCAGCGCGGTTTCGGCGGCGGCGGAAAACAGGTTTTCGGGCTTGGTCTTGCGCCCGGCAAACGGGCTGGCGGCGGCGTGCTGCTGGGCGAACTGCAACACCTCGGTGCCCAGGCTGGCCGGGCTGTCGGTCACGCCCAGGCCGACCATGTACGCCTCGCCGCTGCCGGCAAACTTCGGGTCCACTTCGATGGAGGTGTAAATTTTTTGCTTGGCATTGGTCATGGCGACCAGTTCAGGCAGCGGCTCAATCTGCGCGAACAGGGCGCGCTTGCCATCTTCCACGTCGCGCGCTTGCAGGGCCAGCACGTCGCCATAGGCTTTGAACAGGCCGTCGGGAGCGATGCCGCGGTAATGCTCCAGCCAGACGCGGGCGCCGTATTTGGCGCGGTCGAAGTTGCGCGCCATCTGCTCGATCCAGTCGCGGCTGATGGCGCGCCCGTCGGTGGTGGCGCCTTCGGTGGCGACGCGGAAAAACTTGCTCTTGGTGGCCATGGTTGAGGTATCGGTGGGGGCTTGGTGGGTTGATGGGTGCGTGTGCGTCACGATGGTGGCCGAGCATTTGCGCGAAATAAAGGCGTTCGCCCTGTAGGCTTTGCGACTACAGGCGCGCCCGGCCCGCGCGGGGGTGCGCTGGTGGCGCTCTGGCCCGACCATCGCCTGCATGAGCAACCATCTCGCGCTTGCCGCCCCGCCCCCCGCCACCGCACCAGGGAGCGATGCGCGGTGCAGGGCGCGCGCGCTGTTCTGGCAGGGCTGGCGGGTGACGCACATTGCCGCCGAGCTGGGCCTGCCGCGCACCACGGTGCAGGCCTGGGCCAAGCGCGAGCGCTGGGATGAGGCCAGCGCGGTGCAGCGGGTGGAAGGCTCGATTGAGGCGCGGCTGGTGCAACTGGTGGGCAAGCAACCCAAAACCGGGGGCGATTACAAGGAAATCGACCTGCTGGGCCGCCAGTTGGAGCGCACGGCGCGCGTGACGCGCTACGGCGAAACGGGCCGCGAGAAAGACCTGAACCCGGCGCGCGACCGCACCACGGCGGCGCACCCCAAGCGCAAGCACGAGCCGAATTTTTTCACCGAAGAACAGGTGGACAAGGTGCGCGCGGCGTTCATGGACAGCCTGTTCGGCTACCAGCGGCTGTGGCAGGCCGCTGCCTGCGAGCGCACGCGCATGATCCTCAAATCGCGCCAGATCGGCGCGACCTGGTACTTTGCCCGCGAGGCGCTGCTGGACGCGCTGACCACCGGGCGCAACCAGATATTCCTGTCGGCCAGCAAGGCGCAGGCGCACATTTTCCGCCAGTACATCCAGCAACTGGCGCGCGAGGCGGCGCAGGTAGAACTGCGCGGCGACCCGATGATTCTGGCCGGCGGGGCCACGCTGTATTTTCTGGGCACCAATGCGCGCACGGCGCAGGGCTACCACGGCAATTTCTACTTCGACGAATTCTTCTGGACTCACAACTTCGAGGAGTTGAACAAGGTCGCCAGCGGCATGGCCATGCACAAGCAATGGCGCAAGACCTACTTCAGCACGCCCAGCAGCATTCAGCACGAGGCGTATTCACTCTGGTCTGGCGACCGCTTCAACAAGCGGCGCCCAAAGGCCGAGCGGGTGTCAATCGACATCGGACACACCAATCTGGCGCCGGGGCACCTGGGCGCTGACCGCATCTGGCGCAACATCGTCAATATCGAGGACGCGCGGGCGTCCGGGTGCAATCTGTTCGACCTGGACGAACTGCGGCTGGAATACAACCCGGAGGAATTCGAGAACCTGCTTATGTGCGGGTTCATCGACGATTCGTTCAGCGTGTTCCCGTTGCAGGAGCTGCAACGCTGCATGGTCGACAGTTGGGACGCCTGGGCCGACGTGCACCCCTTCGCGCCACGGCCCTACGGCGATATGCCGGTGGCCGTTGGCTACGACCCCAGCCACACCGGTGATTCGGCGGGGCTGGTGGCGCTGGCGCTGCCGGTCAAGCCCGGCGGGCCGTTCCGGGCGCTGGAACGCCACCAGTTTCGCGGGCTGGACTTCGAGGCGCAGGCCGGCCTGATCGAGCAGGTGACCCGGCGCTACAACGTGCTGCACGTGGGCATCGACACCACGGGCATGGGCCAGGCGGTGTACCAGTTGGTGCGCAAGTTCTTCCCGCAGGCCAGGGCGTACAACTATTCGATCGACCTGAAAACGCACCTGGTGCTCAAGGCCAAAAGCGTAATCGGCAAGGGCCGCCTGGAATTCGATTCAAGCTGGGTGGAACTGGCGCACGCCTTCCTGGCCATCAAGCGCGTGCTCACGGCCAGCCAACGGCAGACCACGTTCGACGCCGGGCGCAACGAACAAACCGGCCACGCCGACCTGGCCTGGGCCACCATGCACGCAATGGACTACGAGCCGCTGGAGGGCCAGACGGCGGGCAACACTTCGATGATGGAGATTTTTTGATGGAGATGGCCTTTGCTTTCTACACCTGGCCGGTCAGGCGCATACAGGAGCGCAGCATGTCGTTGATGCGCGTTTGCCAGCCATCGCCCGTGTTGCGCAAAGCGGCGAGAACGTCAGCATCTATTCTGAGCTTGACCGGCTGCTTGGTATCGGCTTTGACGCTGCCCAAGGGTCTTCCGCGCTTGCGCGCCGCTATTTGCGCTGGCGTGGTCACCCGCGCGAACTCCCCGGCCTTGGCTTGGCGGATCGATTGCGCGACATCTTGGGCAAAGGCAAGGGTTTCGGCATCCATGGCCGGTTGGGTACTAGGCATCGCAGGCTTCCTTCCACATTTTCAAAACCGCTGCTGGCAAATTGTCAAACTTGGCCTTGGCATAGGCGGCTATCAGAACAACCTCGCCGCTGGCAAGGCGGTTGAAGTAGATGACCCTGGCGCCGCCTCGCTTGCCCATTCCCGGACGCTTCCAGCGCACTTTGCGCAAGTCGCCAAGGCCGGGGATAACGTCCCCGGCTTCGGGGTTTTCGGCGATGAAGCACTTGAAGTCGTCAAGCTCTTCTTGGCCCATGACGCCCTGAACCAGGCGCAGAAAAATCGGGGTTTCCACCACAGTCAACATGATTTAATTGTACACCCGTTTAATTTTGCTTGCAAGGGTCTGCAAGGCCAGATGGCGGGTAACACAACGGTAGGGGAGATTTACTGATGGACAAGGATCAAGCCGCGCCAGCGCCGCGCGTGGAGGCATTCAGCTTTGGCGACCCGCAGCCGGTGCTGGACAGCCGCGAGGTGTTGGACTACGTGGAATGCTGGTTCAATGGCCGCTGGTACGAAACGCCGATTCCGTTCGACGTGCTATCACGCTGCCTTCGCGCCAACGCCCAGCACGGCAGCGCGGCGTTTTTCAAGCGCAACATGCTGGCCGGCACGTTCGTGCCCAGCGCGCGTTTGAGCCGCGAGGCGTTCAACGCCTTCGCGCTGGACTTCATCGTGTTCGGCAATGCCTACCTTGAGCGCGTGCCCTCGCGCACCGGCAAGACGCTGGCGCTCAAGCACACGCTGGCCAAGTTCACGCGGCGCGGGCAAGACCTGGACCGTTACTACTCCATTCGCGGCTGGATGGAGGAGCACGAATTCGCCAAGGGCAGCGTGTTCCACCTGCGGCATGAGGATGTCAATCAGGAGGTCTATGGCCTGCCCGAATACCTGGGCGCGCTGCAATCGGCGCTGCTCAATGAAAGCGCCACGCTGTTTCGCCGCCGCTACTACAACAACGGCAGCCACGCCGGCTTCATCCTGTACCTGACCGACCCGGCGCAGCAACAGGGCGACGTGGACGCGCTGCGCGAGGCGCTCAAATCGGCCAAGGGGCCGGGCAATTTCCGCAACCTGTTCCTGTATTCGCCGGGCGGCAAGAAAGACGGGCTGACGCTGATTCCGGTGGGCGAGGTGGCGGCCAAGGACGATTTTCTGAACATCAAGTCCCTCAGCCGCGACGACGTGCTGTCCGCGCACCGCGTGCCCCCGCAACTGCTGGGCATCGTGCCCAACAACACCGGCGGCTTTGGCAGCGTGCGCGAGGCCGCGCAGGTGTTCTTCGTCAACGAGATCGAGCCGTTGCAGCGGCGGATGCTGGCGCTCAACGACTGGCTGGGCGAGCAGGCCATCGCCTTCGGCCCCTACCAGTTGCCGCCGCCGGCCAATGCCGCCAGCAGCGGCCTGCCGACGGCTGTTGTCGGCAGCATGTAAAAAGGCCCCGCCAGGGGCCTTGTATACCTACTCAAACAAGGAACAGGCGGCGCGCTTACAGCCGCATGTCGTTGAGGTCGCAACTGGCCTGAGCCAGTTTTTCCTTGGACGGCTCCAGCAGCGCCAGCATGGAGCCGCAAAACACCTTCTCGGCGTTGGCCTTGAGCAGCAACTCGCACAGCGCGTCCAGCGTGCAGGCGACGTCTTGAACCATTTGGCGCAGTTCCGGCAGCGGGCGCAACTCTCTCATGCGGCGCCTCCTTCCTGGCTGACGGTCAGCAGCAGCGGCGCGTCAGCGCCAAGCAACTGCGCGGCGCTTGAGGTCGGCCAGCCAACCGTGTTGTTGATGAACTTCAGTTGCCGGTACAGGTGGCAGCGTTTTTGCGGGTCTTCCTCCTTT
>WRJY01000234.1 GCA_009778355.1 Desulfovibrionaceae bacterium
CTGGCGCATGTCGGTCATGATGTCGGGCCGCGAGAGCAAAAAATCCAGCTCGGACAGGCGGCTGGCGTAGCGGGCGAGTTGGGTGCGGAGAAAGGATTCCATCGGAAGCGTGAATTTTGACGCACTTGCGCGCGTTGTCTGCCGCGGCCAGGGCGCGATTCGTCATTTTGTTGGGTAGTGTTCATTCGGAGGCAAAACGATGGACATTCCTCACAAATGGCGCGCCTTGCGCGAATCCGCCGGTTTCACGGTGGTGGAATTGATGGTGGTGATCGCCATCGTCGCCATTCTGGCCGCGCTGGCCGCGCCCGGCTTCAAGACCCTGATCGACCGCTGGCGCGTGCGCGATGCGCAGGAGGCGATGATTTCGGCGCTGCACCTGGTTCGCATGGAGGCGATCAGGCGCGGAGGAGGCGTGGTGCTCGAAAAGAGGCCGCTCACCGGGGACTGCGCCTACGCTGGCCGCAGCGGCACGCAGTACTGGAGCTGCGGGTGGTTCATTTATGCCGATGCGGACGGCAACGGCGCATTCGATGACGGCGACGTACTGATTCAGTCGTTTCCAGCGCCAAGGAATCTGAATGCGAAATGGTCTGTGGTACAGCGCCGGTTCGTGTTTGATCGCTGGGGTAATTCCAACATTGGCCTGGGTAGCGTGGGTTTCACGATCTTTCCCGAGCCTGATGGCGATACGTCGCCGGTCACGACGACGCTTTGTGTCGCCAGCGGCGGACGCATCAATGCCGTCTCCCGCAGCAAGTGCTGATGAAGGTGGAAACGGCTGCATGGCGGCGCGCCGCGGCTGGCCGGAGGGTCGGTTTTGAGACACATCATGCCCGCCACTCATCGCGGCCAGTGCGCCACCCGTCGCTTTGCGGTGGCGGCGGGCCGCGCCGTCGGGTACCGTTCACCCAGGTACCACAGGCAAAGCAATGAACGTCCTGCAAAAGCTGCTCACCTCGCACGCGCCCCGGCGCCGGCTGGCCGGCGCGCCGCCGGGCTTCACGGCGATTGAATTGTTGGTGGTGATCGCCATCGTCGCCATCCTGGCCGCGATAGCCGCGCCAAGCTTCAAGTACGTCATCGAACGCTGGCGCGTGCGCGATACGCAAGAGGCCATGACTTCCACGCTGTACCTGGCCCGCTCGGAGGCCATCAAGCGCGGGGGCAACGTGGTGCTTGAAAAAAGGGCGTCCGGTTCGGGCTGTGTCTCTGACGCGCAGCACTGGAATTGCGGGTGGACCGTTTATTTTGCCGATGACGGCAATGTACAGATTCAGTCGTTTCCAGAGCCCAAAAATACCATTGTGGAATTGGCTTCGGCACAGGCCCAGTTGACGTTCGACCGCTGGGGCAATCCTGGCAGTGCCGTTGCTTCCTTCACCCTCTATCCCGAGTCTGGCGATGCCACGTCACCGGCTGCGAGGACGCTGTGCGTCAGCGGCGGCGGGCGTATCGATGCTGTCCAGGGTGACAGTACCAAGTGTCCGAAATGAAAAGGGGGCCGGTTGTGAACAGTCCTGTCATGTCCGCAAAAAAATGGCCTGCATCGCGCCGGCGTGGACGGCGCGAGCGCGGCGTTACCCTGGTGGAAGTGCTGGTGGCCATCATCGTTCTGGCCCTGGGGGTGCTGGGCATTCTGGGCGTGCAGATGCGCACCCTGGCCGACACCCAGACCAGCGTGCGGCGCGCGCAAGCCATTCGCCTGATCGAGGACCTGAGCGAGCGCCTCCATGCCAACCCCAGCGCGATCGACCCAAGCATATTGGCCAACTACGTCACCAAATGGAACAAGGAGACGCCGCCTGACGAAGCCGCCATTGCCAAGTGCAAGGCGGGTGCGGAGTGCTCGGTGGCAGACTTGGCCATTCAGCAAATCAACGCCTGGAAACAGAGCGTCAGCGATAACCTGCCTTCGGGCGATGCCATGACTTTCCAGGTGGGCACGCAACTGGGCGTGCTGGTGTCCTGGCGTGAAAACGAGCGTTTCGCGGATGAAGATTACAAGCAATTTTTCGACTCGACGTCCAGCACCGGTAACACCGCCAGCGCCGCAGGCATCACATGCCCGGACAACAAAATCTGCCACCTTCAATTCATCTCGGCGATTGCGCGCTGCCTCAGGGATGACCCGGCTCTGGTGGGGCCAAAGGTGGCTGCGTGGTATTGCCCCGAAGGCTACACCAGCCCAAGCCAGAATTGAAAAGGTGTCGTCATGAGCCACGTCGATGTTTCCATGTCGAAATCGCCAGGCGCCAGGCGTCCGCCCAGACGCGCCCGAATGATGGCCGGCGGCGTGCAGCGGCGGCGCCAGCGCGGGGTGACCCTGGTCGAGCTGATGGTCAGCATCGCCATCGGCCTGCTCACCATCGCCGTGGCGCTGGGCGCGCTGATGGTGTCTCGCGGCGTATCGAGCACCGTCAGCGACGCGGCCCAGTTGCAACAGCAGGCGGCCTATGCGCTGCGCATCATCGGGCAGCAGGTGCGGCAGGCGGGGGCGACGCAATTGAACCTTGCGGCGGGCAAGGACTCGGCGGAGGACGCTCTGGCCGACGATCCTGTCAGCTACCTGAAGACCGGCTACACCCGGATTGGGGATGTGATTTCCGGCACCGATACCACGCTGACCGTCGGCTACAGCAATTACGTCGAGCAGAACACCAGCAACGTGGGCACCATGTTCAGAAGCTGTCTTGGCGGCCACGGCGACCCGACCGCCGACCAGCTCATCACCAGCGCGTTCAGACTGGATGGCGATGAATTGAAGTGCAATGACAATCTGGGAGAAGGCGCTCAGGCTCTGATCAAAAACGTAACAGCCTTGCGGGTCTGGTACCTGGTTCAACAGCCCGGAAACGGCACACCCGCCACATTCCGCGCTACGGCGGACGAGGTGAGCAACTGGGCCAATGTGACCGCCGTCGAAGTTTGCCTGGAACTGCGCGGCAACGAACTGATCGACGTGCCCTCCACGGCCTGGTACACCAACTGCCAAGGTGGGCGCGCCTCGTTCGATGGGCGCCTGCGCATGGTGTTCAGAGACACATTCCAGATTCGCAGCCAGGGGCTGTATCAGGGGCCGTGATGAAAACCGCCGCTCCACTTCCCATCCGCCGGCCTGCCGTGGTGTCGCGGCGCGCGCGCCAGCGCGGCATATCGCTGTACGTGATCCTCATCGTCGTCATGCTGTCGATGCTGCTGGCGCTATGGGCGTCGCGCACCGCGCTGTTCAATGAGATGGTGGTCGGCAACGACGCCGATTACCAGCGCGCCTACGAGGCCGCCCAGGCCATGATCCAGGACGCCGAGAGCGACATCCAGAGAAAGCAGCCTGACGGCAGCGAATGCGCTCCCTCCGCGGGCCACCCTGATGTCTGCCGGAGCACGATTGCGGAACATTTTCCTGCGGAAACACCGGATATCGACAAGTTGCTCGATGTGCTGGAAAGCTCCGCAACCGGATGCCAGAAGGGCCTGTGCCGGAAGTTTTTTGGCAAGCAGGATTTCTGGAACGATCCCGGCAGGCTTGCCGCAATGACCAAAACCGGCGTCGGAGCGCGGTTCGGGCAATTCACGGGAGCCGATCCCACTGTGGCGGTCGGCAAGTATGGGACGCACATTCTCAGTGACGGCAAAGAAGGCAAAAACGGCGCCTGGTACTGGATCGAGGTATTCCATTTCGACAACGCCAGCGGCTTCAGCGGGACGGCGGTACTTCCCGAGTCCGGTCAGCCGAGCGCGGTGTCGCTGTCGCTCGATCCCGCCGTGGTGTACCGGATTACCGCCATCGCGTGGGGCATCAAGCAAGGCACCCGGGTGGTGCTTCAGGAAAACTACGTGCCCTGGAAACTGGATCTGAATCGCCACTGATTTCCATGTATTTTCATGGAGAAAAACCATGCAACGTTGCCCAGAACTCAAGAAAACCGCCCTTTGCGCCCTGCTCGGATCGCTGGCGCTGCCGGCGCTTGCCCAAACCAGCCCGCTGAATTTTGCCGTCATGCCGCCCGGCAATGCGGATCGCACGCCTGCGCCCAACGTCATCATCTCGATTGATGATTCAGGCAGCATGGCCGATTCAGGGAAGATGACAACGCTGAAGGCAGCGCTGAAGTCCGTGTTTGGCGTCAATGGCAGCGCGCCGCCATTCATACCGGATGATGCGATCCGGCTTGCATGGCAGGTCATGTGGAATAACGGAAACATTGCAGGCGCGGGAACATTGGGTCCCGGTCAAATCAATAGTATCAAGCTTCTGGATCCGGGTCATCGCAAGGATTTCATCGACTTTGTTGATTCGCTTACTTCGAACAGGGGAACTCCCTCGCATTCGATGATGCGCCAGGCTTACGAATACATGAAAACCACGGGAACGAACGGCCCGTGGGCGTCTAAAAGCAGCACTGGTGGAACTGAATATCTGGCTTGCCGGCGCGCATACCATATTTTCATGACGGATGGCCGCTGGAATTTGTTCAGAAATGAAACGGATGATCTCGATGTCAATCGCGATGGCGTTCAGAGCAGTGCGGATAACGTTGACGGAACTGCCAGGACATTGCCTGATGGTATGTCGTATAACATTTCGCCGCAGACCAGCGTGTATCGAGACAGTTATGACAGTACTTTGGCCGATTGGGCCTTCAAGAGCTGGGCGGAAGATTTACAACCCGGCATTGCCAATGAGGTTCCACAGTCTCCTGATTATGCCGGCGCGCCTGAAACAGAGACATTCGGAGGCGTGGCCCTCCAGAAATACTGGAATCCCAGATATGATCCTGCAAAATGGCAGCATTTGGTGACTTATACCATTGGTTATGGACCGGAGGCAACTGAGTGGCGCACGGACGCCATAGTCAAGCCGACTTCTGTTTTGCCATTCGGTTACGATGGCTCTTTCCCTGAGCTGGTGGACGGCAGCCGTTCGTGGCCGAGCATGGATCTTGATATGAGCAAGCTGAGACTCATGAATTTCGGGTGTAATTACGCGGTACCCGACACCTGTCCGGATACTATTTCGTTCACATACCCTGCCTGGTCGGCAGATTACGATAAATCCAACAATCTTCTGGATAACGAGAAGAATCGTACCCTGGATTTGTGGCATGCGGCCATCAATGGGCGCGGCAGGTACTATGCAGTTGCCAATAATGCAGACTTGCAGGCTGCGTTCGAGTCTATTCTTGCCAAAATCAAGGACGAAAATTCAAGCAGTATCGCCGGCATCGGCGCCAGCGGCAGCGCCAACGTTTACGACAACGTGGGGCTTTTTACGGCGGGCTACGATGCCGACAAGGCCTGGAGCGGCTACGTGTATGCCGACAGCTATACGCCGGGCGGCTCGCTGGTGCGCGCCTGGGGATCGGGCGGCACCGGGCCGGGGGGGCACGTCACCACGGCGCAAAAACTGAATGCGGCCGAATTCGACGTTGACAAGAGAGTGGTCCTGACCACCAGGGACACCGACGGCACCGGCGTGGCCTTCAGGTGGGCGGCAAACGAAACCTATCTGAGCACGGAGCAGAAGGCGTTTCTGGGTTCGAGTGACGGCGAGCGGGAGAAGGTTCTCAATTTTCTGCGCGGCGACCGGAGCAACGAAACCAGCGCCACTCCGCCGGGAACGCTGCGCCCCCGCCAGTCGCGCCAGGGTGACATCGTGAATTCGGGCGTCTGGTACGTGGGAGCGCCCGCCAGCAGCTACACCGCAAATGGCTATCAGACATTCCGCAGCAGCAAGCGCGCGCGCACGCCCATGCTTTACGTCGGCGGCAATGACGGCATGTTGCACGGATTTTCGGCCAGCGATGGTTCGGAGAAAATGGCCTATGTTCCCAAGGGACTGATGGACAAGCTGAAAGACCTGGCCGACCCGGGTTACAGCCATAAGTATTATGTGGACAACATGCCCTTCAGCGGCGATGTGAATACAGGCAGGACGACCTGGAAGACCATGTTGATAGGAACGCTGGGCGGGGGCGGCAGGGGGTATTTCGTTTTGGACGTTACCGACGCGAGCTTCTCCGACACCGACGCCGGCGCCAAGAGCCGGGTGGTACTGGACCGGACTTCATTGGCCAGCGAGCCGCCCGATCCCGCATCGGACGACGCCTACATCGGCCATATTTTCGCGCCGCCGGTGCTCGACGACGTCAACCCGTCCGTGACGACGCAGATCACGCGCATGAACGATGGCCGCTGGGCGGTCATCATGGGCAATGGCTACAACAGCGTCAATCAAAAACCCGCGTTGTTGATTCAATATCTCGATGGTGACAATGAGTTGTTCGTGTCATCCGCACTTGTGGCCGGGGATGCCGATAGTTATGGCACGAGCTACTATGCTCCTGTTGGCGGCACCCCTGTCGAATATCCCAACGGTTTGTCGGCGCCGCGCGTGGTCGACTTGAATGGCGATGGCACTGCTGATGTGGTATATGCGGGCGATTTGCGGGGCAATCTGTGGAAGTTCGACCTCACCAGCACGGAACCCAGCGAATGGAAGGTGGCGTTCGACGGGGCGCCGCTTTACTCCGCCGCCCAAACGACGGGCAACAGCGGCCAGCCCATCTTTGCGCCGCCCACGGTCAAGGCCAATGACGTTCCCGGCGTGGGCGGCGTGATGGTGGCCTTTGGCACCGGCATGAATGTCACAGTGGCGGATCGGAATAATACCAACCTGCAGACGCTTTACTCCGTGCTGGACAACACGCGCTACGAGAAGGATTCGGCCCATTCGGGCAAGCTGAAAGTCGTCACCACGGCCAGAGGCTCCCCAGGGCAACCCGGCTACGTTCCGGCGCCCACAGTGGTGGGTTCGGGCACCAGTATGTTGCAGGAGCAGACGATAGGGGCGTCATCAACCGGGGACGGGAGAACCTTCTGGAACCTCAGCGACAACGACGTTGACTGGGCCAATGAGAAGAAGGGCTGGTACCTGAATTTGACTGGAACGAGCGAGCGTTTGCTCAAGGCCATGTCGTTTTATGCCGGCACCAATATTCTGGCCGTATTCACGCAGGTGCCCGCCACTGGAGCGTCTTCCAGCGATCCGGAGGTGGAGTCGTGCACGGGGTCGGTGACGGCGGAAAAACAGTACTTCACCCTGATCAACATCGTGGATGGCAAGTCGCCTTCGATACCGTTGATGGACAGAAATGGAGACGGTTTCTACAACGCCACGGACGGGGGCGTGTCCCGCACGCAAATCTCCGGCGGCGCCACCAAGATAGTGTATGGCCAGAAAACGGCCAAGGTGTTTTCAGGCGGAGTGGGCGGCGCGGGTGGCGGCGGTGGTAACTGCGCGGCGGGAGATCCCAGTTGTGTGTCTCCGCGTCTTCCGCCCGAGGTGCCGATTCGCCCAAGCTGGCGTCAATTGTAATGAGGGCCGCAGCCATGAGAATCATGACCGTCATGTCAAACGCAAGAGCGCATCGCAGGCAGGGGGCCGCCGGTTTCACGCTCATCGAATTGATGATCGTGGTGGCCGTGATCGCCATTTTGGCGGCCATCGCACTGCCCAGTTACCGCGAATACATCAGACGCGGCTACCGCGCCGAAGCGCGCGCCGGGCTGATGCAGGCGGCGCAATGGCTGGAGCGGTCGGCCACGGCTACGGGGCTTTATCAGGCGTTGCCGGATGCGCTGCGAAAGGTGCCATCGGATACTTACACCATTGCCGCGAAAGTCCCCGACGGGCTGACCTTCAGCCTGACGGCGACCCCGCAAAACAATCAGACCGGGGACCGCTGCGGCACCTTCACGCTGAACAACGCCGGTGAGCGCAGCACCAGCAGCGGCACCGCACCACCGGACGAGTGTTGGGGCAGATGATTCCTGATCGAGAACCGGTCGAGGAAGCCAGTTTTTCGATCTCATTCCAATTCGCGCTTCAATAAACAACCGTTCGCACTGAGCTTGGCCTGTCCTGAGCTTGTCCAAGGGTCGAAGTCCTGCGTCGGCCTTCGAGCAGTTCAGGCTGAACGGTGATGAAAATTTTTGACGCGAATTGAACCTAAAAACGGCAGTTGAATGCGCCCGCCAGCGCCGCGCTCCGCGTACCGGGCAAGGGTGAGCGCTGCGGCTCCAAAGGCGCCTGTGCGTCTTTGCACAGCGCGAACAGGCCCAGCCTCTGGCTGGGCCGCGCCCTGCAAGGGGAGCAACGCCGCATGGCGCGTCGAGCGCGGCGCTGGCGGG
>WRJY01000235.1 GCA_009778355.1 Desulfovibrionaceae bacterium
CCCCCACCCCAGCCCTCCCCCAGCGGGGGAGGGGACAACAGCCGCGCCCGCCAGACCCAGCGGAGGAGGAAGCAACTGCCGCGCCTTTTTGCGGCAACCGCCAAGCAGGCGAGCGTGGGGGCCACGGCTGGCTTCGCATCGACGGGGCCAGCGGCAACAACCTCAAAAACGTGACGGTGGACTTTCCCGTCGGCTTGTTCACCTGCGTGACGGGCGTATCCGGCTCGGGCAAATCCACCCTGGTCAACGACACGCTCTACGCCGCCGCTGCCCGTGCCATTCACCGCGCCCATGCCGAGCCGGCGGCGCACCGGGCGCTGGAGGGACTGGAGCAGTTCGACAAGGCGATCGCGGTCGATCAAAGCCCCATTGGCCGCACGCCGCGCAGCAACCCGGCCACCTACTGCGGCGTGTTCACCCCCATCCGCGAGCTGATGGCCGAAGTGCCCATGGCGCGCGAGCGCGGCTACGGGCCGGGGCGCTTTTCGTTCAACGTGCCGCAAGCCAGCGGCGGCGGGCGCTGCGAAGCCTGTCAGGGCGACGGCGTGGTGAAGGTGGAAATGCACTTCCTGCCCGACGTGTACGTGTCCTGCGACGTGTGCCAGGGCCGGCGCTACAACCGCGAAACGCTGCAAGTGCAATGGAAGGGCCGCAACATCGCCCAGATACTCGACATGACGGTGGACGAGGCGCTGGCCTTTTTCAAGGATCAGCCGCCCATCGCCCGCAAACTGCGAACGCTGCTGGACGTGGGCCTGTCCTACATCACCCTGGGCCAGAGCGCCACCACGCTGTCGGGCGGCGAGGCGCAGCGCGTCAAGCTGGCGCTGGAGTTGAGCAAGCGCGACACCGGCCGCACGCTGTACGTGCTGGACGAGCCCACCACCGGCCTGCACTTTGCCGACATCGAACTGCTGCTGAAGGTGTTGCAGCAGTTGCGCGACGCCGGCAACACCATCGTCGTGATCGAGCACAACCTGGACGTCATCAAGACCGCCGACTGGCTGATCGACATGGGCCCCGAAGGCGGCGATGGCGGCGGCGCCGTGGTCGCCCAGGGCCCGCCCGAAACCGTGGCCGCCAACCCGGTCAGCCACACGGGGCGTTATTTGCGGCGCTGCCTGTAGCGGCAAGGCCGCGGGGTTTGCCGCGCTTTGCCCATTCCCACGCAAGCTATCATGAAGCCAAGTTTCAACATGGCAAAAAGGGCAGAGGCCAATGCCGACCATCAGCGCGTTTTACGGAATTTTGATTCAGATGTTCTGGAACGATCGCGCGCCGCCGCACTTTCATGCACTCTACGCGGAACACGAGGCGCTGATCGACATTCGAACCCTGGACATTCTGGAAGGCGAGATGCCCCGGCGAGCCCTTGCCTTGGTTCTCGAATGGGCGCAGGAGTACCGCGCCGAACTCATGAAGGATTGGGAGTTATGCGCACACAATCAACCGCCGAACAAGATTCGCCCTTTGTCCTGACTCCGCCAATCCGGTCACGCATGCCGTGGCGCGTGGTGGGCGTGGAGGCGCTGCCGGAGTTTTGCCTGCGCGTCCGGTTCATGGACGGCACCGAGGGGGCTGTGGACCTTGCGGCCCTGGTCCGGTCGCCCGCAGCCGGGGTCTTCTCCGCCCTCGCCGATCCTGCGCACTTTGCCCAGGCGCGCGTCGAATATGGCGCGGTCACTTGGCCCGGCGGCATCGATCTGGCTCCGGACGCGATGTACGCTGAAATCAAGAAGGCCGGAACGTGGGTATTGCAGTAGGCGCGCCGATGTTCGTCCACCTGCGCCTGCATACCGAGTTCTCCGTCGTCGATGGCACGACGCGGGTCGATGACGCGCTGCGCGCCGCCGCCGCCGACCGGCAGCCGGCGCTGGCGATCGGCGATCTGGGCAACCTGTTCGGCGCGCTGAAGTTCTACCAGGCGGCGCGCAATCTGGGCGTCAAGCCGGTCATCGGCGCCGAGGTGTTGCTGGCGGGCCTGGGCGCCGACAAGGATGCAGCCAGCCGCGTGCTGCTGCTGATACAGAACCGTCAGGGCTACCTGAATCTGTCCGAGTTGCTGACCCGCGCCTGGACTCGGGGCGTGGCCAAGGCGCAGGCGGTGGCGCAGTGGGACTGGCTGCGCGAGCTGGGCGATGGCCTGATCGTGCTTTCGGGGGCGCAGGCCGGGCCGGTGGGCCAGGCCTTGCTGCAAGGCAACGCGGCGCTGGCGGGCGATCTGGCGTTGCAGATGGCCGAGGCTTTTCCGCACCGCTTTTATCTGGAGTTGCAGCGCGCGGGCCGCGAGGGCGACGAGGCCCACGTGGCCGCCGCCGTGCAACTGGCGGCGCGCCTGAAGCTGCCGGTGGTGGCCACGCACCCGGTGCAGTTCGCCACGGCCAGCGACTACGAGGCGCACGAGGCGCGCGTGTGCATCGCCGAGGGTGAGATTCTGGGCAACCCGCGCCGGGCGCGGCGCTTCACGCCGCAGCAGTATTTCAAGTCCAGCGCCGAGATGCAGGCGCTGTTTGCCGACCTGCCCTCGGCACTGGCCAACGCGGTGGAAATCGCGCGCCGCTGCAACCTGACACTGGTGCTGGGCAAGCCGCAATTGCCGGATTTTCCGGTGCCTGAAGACCACACCATCGAGACCTATTTCCGGCAAGCGTCGGTCGATGGTCTGGAAGAGCGCCTGACACGCCTGTACCCCGATGCGGCGCAACGCGACGCCGAGCGTCCGCGCTACCTGCAGCGGCTGGAGTTCGAGATCGACACCATTCTGAAGATGGGTTTTCCGGGCTACTTCCTGATCGTCGGCGACTTCATCAACTGGGCCAAGAACCACGGCTGCCCGGTGGGGCCGGGGCGCGGTTCGGGCGCCGGCTCGCTGGTGGCGTATGCGCTGAAAATCACCGACCTGGACCCGCTGCGCTACAAGCTGCTGTTCGAGCGTTTTCTCAACCCCGAGCGCGTGTCGATGCCCGACTTCGACATCGACTTCTGCCAGGCCAACCGCGACCGCGTGATCGACTACGTGAAAGCCAAGTACGGCAAAGACGCCGTCAGCCAGATCGCCACCTTCGGCACCATGGCCGCGCGCGCGGCCATCCGCGATGTGGGCCGCGTGCTGGACATGAGCTACACCTTTTGCGACGGCATCAGCAAGCTCATTCCCAACAAGCCGGGGCAGCACATCACCATCGCGGGCGCGCTCAAGGCCGAGCCGCTGCTGGCCGAGCGCCTGGCCAGGGAGGACGAGGTCAAAACCCTGCTGGCGCTGGCGCAAAAGCTCGAAGGGCTGACGCGCAACGTCGGCATGCACGCCGGCGGCGTGCTGATCGCGCCGGGCAAGCTGACCGATTTCTGCCCGCTCTACCAGCAGCCGGGCAGCGATTCGGCGGTCAGCCAGTACGACAAGGACGATGTCGAGGCCGTAGGCCTGGTCAAGTTCGACTTTCTGGGACTGGCCACGCTGACCATTCTGGAAATCGCCAAGGAGTTGATCGTCCGGCGCCATCCGGGGCAGGCGGGTTTTGCGTTCGAGGACATTGCGCTCGACGATGCCGCCACCTACAAGCTGTTTCAGGACGGCCGCACCGAGGCCGTGTTCCAGTTTGAAAGCCGCGGTATGCAGGGCATGTTGCGCGACGCCCGCCCCACACGGCTGGAAGACCTGATCGCCCTCAACGCGCTGTACCGCCCCGGCCCGATGGACCTGATCCCCAGCTTCGTGGCCCGCAAGCACGGGCGCGAACCGGTGGACTACCCGCATCCCCTGGTGGCCGACATGCTGTCCGAAACCTACGGCATCATGGTCTATCAGGAGCAGGTGATGCAGACGGCGCAAATCCTGGGCGGCTACAGCCTGGGCGGCGCCGACCTGCTGCGCCGCGCCATGGGCAAGAAAAAGCCCGAGGAAATGGCCCGGCACCGCGAGAGCTTTCGCGCCGGCGCGGCCCAAAACGGCATCCGCGAGGGCAAGGCCGACGAAATCTTCGACCTGATGGAGAAGTTCGCCGGCTACGGCTTCAACAAGTCGCACGCCGCCGCCTACTCGCTGCTGGCCTACCACACGGCCTGGCTGAAGGTGCACTACACCGCCGAGTTCTACTGCGCCAACATGACGGTGGAACTCGACAACACCGACAAGCTGAAGGCGCTGCACGAAGACGCGCTGCGCGAGGGCCTGCGGTTCGAGCCGCCCGACATCAACCGCGGCGGCTACCGCTTCGAGCCGGTCAGCGACACCCTGATCCGCTACGGGCTGGGCGCCATCAAGGGCACCGGTCAGCAGGCCATCGAGGCCATCGTCGCCGCGCGCGAAGGCCGTGGCGAGGGCGCGGCGGGCGGCGAAAGCGGCCCGTTCAAGAGCCTGTTCGACTTCTGCCGCCGCATCGACCGCGCGCGCGTCAACAAACGCACCGTCGAGGCGCTGATCCGCGCCGGCGCGTTCGACGCCCTGCAGCTCAACCGCGCCGCGCTGGCCGCGTGCATCGACCTGGCGTTCGACTTCGCTGCCGCTGCCGAGGCCAACGCCAACCAGGGCGGCCTGTTCGACCTGATGGACGGCGGCCACGGCTCCAGCACGCAGGAGCCGGAACTGCCGCAAATCACGCCCTGGGGCGTGAAGGAGCGCCTGGCGCTGGAGAAGACGGCGATCGGCTTTTACCTGTCGGGCCACCTGTTCGACGAGGTCGAGCGCGAAGCGCGCCAGTTCGCCCGCCGCGCCATCGCCGATCTGGTGGACAGCCGCGAGCCGCAACTGCTGGCCGGCATCGTCGGCGACTTTCGCGTCATCAACGGCCAGCGCGGCAAGCTGGCGCTGTTCAGGCTGGACGACAAATCCGGCGTGATCGACGCGCGCGCCGAGGAATCGCTCGTCAACCTGCACCGCAATTTGCTCAAGGACGACGAGTTCGTCGTCGTCATGGGCCGTGTCATGACCGACCGATTTTCCGGCGGCCTGCAACTGAACATCACTCAGGTGTGGGATCTGCCCGCGGCGCGCTGCCGCTTCGGCAAATTCCTGCGCGTGGCCGTTGGCGGCAAGGCGCCCGACGTGCGCCGTCTGCTGGCCGAATACCCGCCCCAGGTGGAGCAGACCGAACACGGCGAGCTGCTGCGCGGCCTGCCCGTGCGCCTGCTGATCGAGCGCCGCGCCGGCCCCGGCGGCGTCATGGCCCAAATCCAGCTTGGCGAGCAAGCCCGGTTCTTCCCCAGCGACGCCGCCCTGGCCGGCTGGATGGCCCAGGCCGACGAAGGGCGGGCGGCGGTGGTGTACGAGTAGAGTGCGGCCCCAAGGCGGCGCGGCCTGCGCTGCCGGTCGCAGCCGCCTTTTATGATCCCTTCCTGATTCCCCGCATCCAGCAAACGACACAGGAGACCGCCATGCCCGCCGCCACGCCCGACAGCGTCTTGCAAGACAACCTCGTCAGCCGCATCACCCTCGGCGACACGCTGCACCGCAGCGCCCGCAAATTCCGCGACAAGATCGCGCTGATCGAAGGCGGCGAGCGCACCAGCTACGCCCGGCTCGACGCCGACAGCAACCGCCTGGCCCACCACCTGCTCGCCCGCGGCCTGAAGCCCGGCGACAAGGTGGCGATGCTCTGCGGCAACTCCAGCGCCTTTCTGGTGGCCGCTTACGGCATCTTGAAGGCCGGCCTGGTGTGGGTGCCGGTCAACATCCTGCTGGGCGCGGACGACGTGCAATACATCGTCCAGCATGCCGACGCCCGGCTGCTGATCCTCGACGACCGGCTGTACGCCACGCTGCACCCCGTGGCGCAACGGCTGGGTCTGCCCGCGCTGGTGTGCGAAACCGCCGGCGGCCCGCCCGTGGCCGATGGCGCGTCCACGCTGGCGCAAGCCCTGCGCGGCATGTCCGCCGAACTGCCCCAGGTCGTCATCGACGACCGCGACCTGGCCCTCATCATGTATACCAGCGGCACCACCGGGCGGCCCAAGGGCGTGATGCATTCGCACCGCTCGGTGCATTCGGCCCTGGTGTCCAACATCGCCGCCTTCAACCTCACGCCGGCGGACGTGTTCTCGTGTTTTCTGCCGCTGTTTCACTGCGCCCAGTTCGGCAGCGCCGCCACCGTGCTGCTGACCGGCGCGTCGCTGGTCATCCAGCGCGGCTTCGACGCCACCGCCTGCCTGGACGCCGTGCAGCGTGAGCGCATGACCATTCTGTCCGGTCTGCCGCTGATGTATTCGGCCCTGCTCGACCACCCCGAGCGCGCGCGCCACGACCTCGCGTCGCTGCGGCTGTGCATCTACGCCATGGCACCCATGTCCGCGACGCTGCTGCGCCGCCTGATGGCCGAGGTCTGCCCCAATCTCGCCCTCGGCTCGGGCCAGACCGAAGCCTGGCCCGTGACCCAGTATTTCGCGCCCGACCAGCAATTGCTGCGCCAGGGCAACTGCTGGGGCCAGCCGTGCCAGGTCAATGAAACCGCCGTCATGGACGGCGAAGGCAACCTGCTCGGGCCGGGCCAGCTCGGCGAAATCGTGCACCGCGGCCCCAACGTCATGCTCGGCTACTACAAAGACCCCGAAGCCACCGCGCACGCGCGGCGCTTCGGCTGGCACCACACGGGCGACCTCGGCCTGTGGGACGAGGACGGGCAGTTGTACTTCAAGGACCGCAGCAAGGACATCATCAAGACCGGCGGCGAGAACGTGCCCTCGATCAAGGTCGAGGAAGTGCTGCTGCGCCACCCGGCGGTCGCCAACGCCGCGGTGGTCGGTCTGCCGCACGCCCAATGGTCCGAAGCCGTGGCCGCCTTCGTCACCCTCAAGCCCGGCGCAAGCTGCACCGAGCAAGACCTGCTGGCCCACTGCCGCCAGCACCTGGCCGGCTTTGAAGCGCCCAAGCGCATCACCGTCCTGCCCGCCCTGCCCGCCACCGCCACCGGCAAAATCCAGAAGCACGTGCTGCGCGGGGATTACCGGGGGTTGTTTGAGGCGGCGGTGGATTGATCGGGGCGGCTGGCGCGGGCGAGGCCGTGCCGGGAAATTTTTTCCTGCTGAACGGACAACCGGAGCCCATTGCGGCCTGACGCGCTTCAGAAAAATCTTGATCCACGCCGATTGCTCAGCCATCTTCGGCTATCATCGCGATCTATCAAAATGATAGGATCATGACTCCAAGCCAGAGACAGCTTGAGCGCCACATCAGGGCAGCCGCGCAAGACACCGCGAACGTGCATGTCAAGCGCAAACACACGGTTGCCCGGATAAATGAACGCGGCATTACGCGAGCAATGATTTATGAAGCGCTCAGGCTTGGCGTCATGGACCGATCCCCGGAGCCCGACCCGAAATTTCCGGGCGTCCGGTGCCGGATGCGCCGCTACGTTTCTGGCGTGGACGTGGGCGTTGTGGTCTACGTGGACTACCCTGGCCCAGACTTGATTGTGATTACGGTCATCGACATCGACTGAAAGAAAGGTGAAGCATGTACCACTACACCGAAGGCGGTTTGCGCAATGTGTGGCTTGCGAACGGCTACAAGATCAAGAAAACGCCGTATGGCGATGCCGTTGCCGTCGAGCAGGGCGACGAATTGGAAGCCGAGTTGTGCCGCGCGCTGGCCAGAAAACCCGCTCCATTGACTGGCGGCGAGTTTCGTTTCATCAGACTCTCGGGGTTCAAGCTGTCGCAGGCAGCGCTGGCGCAAATGCTGGGATGCGATGCGCAGTCGCTGGCCCGCTGGGAAAAGTCGCGCCCTACCAAGGGCGCTGACCGTCTGATGCGCCTGTTCTATGCGGCCCATTCGGATGGCAACGAACCGATCCGCGCGGTAGTTGGCCGATTGCAGGCCATCGAGAGGGCGCGGCACACCAGAATTGAGATGACGAGCAGAAAAGGCGAGTGGGAGTCCGTGTTCAAAGCCGATCTGGAGAAAAACAGCGCAGAGCTTGCATAACTCACGCTCGACGTGGGAACCGTGACGCGCGGGTCTGAGCCGCCGTCAGCTTCACGATTGCTCCGGCGCAATCTGCTCGGCCCATTCGTACAGCGCGCCCAGCACGGCTTGGCTGCGCTCGTCTTGGGTCGATTCAGCCAGGCCATCGATGCGGTCGAACAGGGCCTGCACGGTGAGCGCGCCGCCCTCGCCGCGCAGCAGGCGGGCGACGCGGTGGGCGGCCCAGCGGGCGGCGTCGGGTGCGCTCAGGGTGTCTGGGAAGTTGCGGGCGCGGTAGCGCAGCAGCAACTCGGGCAGG
>WRJY01000236.1 GCA_009778355.1 Desulfovibrionaceae bacterium
TCGCGCAACTGGCGCAGCACGCGCGACAGCGTTTCGGGCGCGATGCCCAGTTGCGCGGCGATCAGGCGCTTGCGCTGGTGCAGCATCACGGCCAGCGTGTTGGGCGTGTCGCGCGCCGGTTCGGCGTGGCGCAGCAGCCATTCGGCGCAACGCGCCTCGGCGTCCTTGGCCAAGCGGCTGATGGTCAGTTCAGCCTGCTGGTGATGCCCCAGCGCCACGTCGTGCAGCACCGAGCGCGCGGTCTCGGGCAGGGCTGTCAGCGTGGCCTGGAAGGCGGGCAGCGGCACGCGGTGAGTTTGAACCTCGGTATCGGCCACGGCGTCCACCAGTGGCGTCAGGCCGAGCACGGCGCAGGTCGCGTTCAGCCAGCAAGGGCCTTTGATCATGCCCATCCGGTGCACAAAACCGCCGTGCGCGTGCAGGCCCAGTGCAACGCGGCCAGTGTTCAGGTGGTGAACATGGGTCAGTTGTTCACCCCGTTGCATCAGCGGGGCGCCAGGGGCCAATGTGACGACATCGCCCGGCCAGTCGAAGGCATTGGGAGACAGCATGGGCCGGACTGTGCCGCGTGTAGGGGTGCTTGGCCTTAATGCATGTCAAGCGAGCCAGCTTCAACACTGGCAAGGCCCGGAAATCATTGGCGCTGGCGTGCGTTGGCCCCGAAATTCCCTATTCGCTCCCTGGGCCGAAGGCCGCAGCGATTACAGACGGCGCGTGGCACGGCTGACCCTACAATGGATCGCCGCCCTCGATGCGCTCAAATTCGGCAACCGCGTTTACCTTCTCAATGCTGCTCACCGCTGACGATTCCCAACTGGCGCTGGTCGATTACCAGGCCCGCCTGATGCCGGCCATTCATGACGGGCAGGCCGTGCTGGCCAACGCGCGGCGGCTGGCGCGGGCGGCGCGCTGGCTGGGCGTGCCGGTATGGGGCACGGAACAGAACCCGGACCGGCTGGGCGGCACGGATGCGGAACTGGCGGCGCTGTGCGACCGCGTGGTGCGCAAAATGACGTTCAGCGCCGCCGAGGCGCTGCAACCCGTGCTGGCGCCGCCCGCGCCCGCGCCCGCGCCGGCTCCCGCGTCGCGCGGCAACGCGCGCAGCTTGCCGCGCCATCTGCAAAAAGCCCAGCCCGCTCCAGCCGAACGCGGCACCCTGGTACTGGCCGGCTGCGAGGCCCATGTCTGCCTGCTGCAAACCGCGCTGGAACTGCTGGAGCAGGAGTGGGACGTTTGCGTGGTGACGGACGCCTGCGGCTCGCGCACGGATCGCAACCGCGACGCGGCGTTCGACCGTCTGGCCGGCGCCGGCTGCGAGCTGGTGACCACCGAGATGGTCGGCTTCGAGTGGCTGCGCGACTGCCGGCACCCGCGCTTCAAGGACTGGCTGGGGCTGGTGAAATAACCCGGGCCGGCGCGGACCCGACCGGCAGCGGCGCGCTTACGCGTCAGCTTTCAGCAAGTGCCCGGCTGTCACAATGCCGAGTGCAACGGCATCGGGCAAACGGCGGCGCTGGAGCGGTTTTGATTCAAGTCTGGAAGCGGCCAGCGTCCGCGCATGAATCGAAAACGCTCCGGCGGCTGGCGATTGAAGCGCCGACCGCCGGTATTTATCCAGATATTGAGGGGATGTCCATGACCAGTTACGCCGACTTTCACCGCCGCTCCATCGAGGATCGCGACGCCTTCTGGGCCGAGCAGGCCCGCCTGATCGACTGGCAGACGCCGCCGCAAACGGTGTGCGACTACAGCCGGCCGCCGTTCGCCAAGTGGTTTGCCGGCGGCACGACCAACCTGTGCCACAACGCAGTGGACCGGCACCTGAAGGACCGCGCCGACCAGGCCGCGTTGATCTGGGTTTCGACCGAGACCAATCAGGAAAAGGTCTATTCCTTTGGCGAACTGCACGCCGAGGTGCAGCGCATGGCCGCCGCTTTCAGGGGACTGGGCGTCCAGAAGGGCGACCGCGTGCTGATCTACATGCCCATGATCGCCGAGGCCTGTTTTGCCATGCTGGCCTGCGTGCGCATCGGGGCGCTCCATTCGGTGGTGTTCGGCGGCTTTGCGTCCGGTTCGCTGGCCACCCGCATCGACGATGCCGAACCCGCGCTCATCGTCAGCGCCGACGCCGGTTCGCGCGGCGGCAAGCCGGTGCCCTACAAGCACCTGCTGGACGAGGCCATCGATCTGGCCACGCACAAGCCGCGGGCCGTGCTGCTGGTCGATCGCGGTCTGGCGCCGATGCAACTGGCCGAGGGGCGCGACCATGCATGGAGCCAGTTGCGCGAACAGCACCTGAATACCCAGGTGCCTTGCGAATGGGTCGATTCCACGCACCCCAGCTACACCCTTTACACCAGCGGCACCACCGGCAAGCCCAAGGGCGTGCAGCGCGATACCGGCGGTTACGCGGTGGCGCTGGCGGCGTCGATGAAGCACATCTACACCGGCAATCCGGGCGAAACCTTTTTTTCCACCAGCGACATCGGCTGGGTGGTGGGTCACAGCTACATCATTTACGGCCCGCTGATCGGCGGCATGGCCACCATCATGTACGAGGGCACGCCGGTGCGGCCCGACGGCGGCATCTGGTGGCAATTGGTCGAGAAGTACAAAGTCACCGTGATGTTCAGCGCGCCCACGGCCATTCGCGTGCTGAAAAAGCAGGACCCGGCCTACCTGACCCGATACGACCTGTCCAGCCTGCGCGTGCTGTTCCTGGCCGGCGAGCCGCTGGACGAACCCACGGCCCAGTGGATCAGCGCCGGCCTGCGGGGCAAGCCGGTGATCGACAACTACTGGCAGACCGAAACCGGCTGGCCGATTCTCGCCTTGTGCAATGGCGTCGAGCAGCAGCCGACCAGGTTCGGCTCGCCCGGCAAGGCGGTGTACGGCTACGACGTGAAGCTGCTCGACGACCAGACCGGCGCCGAGTTGACCGGCGCCAACCAAAAGGGCGTGGTCGCCATCGAAGGCCCGCTGCCACCCGGCTGTATGCAGACCGTGTGGCGCGACGACGCGCGCTTTGTCAACACCTACTGGTCCAGCGTGCCCACCAAGTGGATTTACAGCACCTTCGACTGGGGCATCCGCGACGAGCAGGGCTACTACTTCATTCTGGGCCGCACCGACGACGTCATCAACGTGGCCGGCCACCGCCTGGGCACGCGCGAGATCGAGGAATGCATCGCCGGCCACCCCAGCATTGCCGAGGTTGCCGTGGTCGGCGTGGCCGACCAGATCAAGGGCCAGGTCGCAATGGCGTTCGCCGTGCTCAAGGACGCCGGCATTCTGGGCGACGGCAGCGCGCTGCTCAAGCTGGAAGGCGATGTCATGAAGACCGTCGATGCCACGCTCGGCGCGGTGGCGCGGCCAGCGCGCGTGCGCTTCGTCGGCACGCTGCCCAAGACGCGCTCGGGCAAGCTGCTGCGCCGCGCCGTGCAGGCGGTGTGCGAAGGGCGCGACCCGGGCGATCTGACCACCATGGAAGACCCGGCGGCGTTGCAGCAAATCAAGGACATGATCGAAGGCAAGGCCTGACCATAGGTCAAAACTCCATCGGCCCGGGCTGGTTATTCAGCCGCCTGTCTGACGGAAAATCCGTTGAAGAGGACAATTGAACCCGCCTTAAGTCATCAGCCTATCGCGTCCGCCAACCGGTTCAGCCGGGACGCGGAAGGTTTTCTTTCACCAGCTCGAACCTCCCGCAGGGAGGCGAAAGGCCAGCGCAGCATGAACGAGACGAAATCCGTCTACCAAACCTACCAGGGCAACACGTACCTCTTCGGCGGCAACGCGCCGTATGTCGAGGAGATGTACGAAAGCTACCTGGCCAACCCCGGCAGCGTGCCCGATTCGTGGCGCGAATACTTCGACGCCTTGCAGCACGTGCCCGCAATGGACGGCAGCAATGCGCGCGACGTGCCGCACCTGCCTGTCGTCAACGCCTTTGCCGAGCGCGCCAAGCAAGGCGGCACCCGCGTGGTGGGGGCCTCCGGCGCCGATTCCGAACTGGGCCGCAAGCGCACCGCCGTCCAGCAGTTGATCGCCGCCTACCGCAACGTCGGCGCCCGCTGGGCCGACCTCGATCCGCTCAAGCGCGCCGAGCGAGCGCCTATTCCCGAGCTGGAAACCTCGTTCTACGGCTTTACCGATGCCGACATGGAAACGGTGTTCAACACCAGCAACACCTTCTTCGGCAAGAACACCATGCCGCTGCGCGAGCTGCTGAACGCGCTGCGCGAAACGTATTGCGGCGCCATCGGCGCCGAGTACATGTACATCACCGACCAGGCGCACAAACGCTGGTGGCAGCAAAAGCTGGAGAGCGTGCGCGCCAATCCGCGGCTCGATGCCGGGCAGAAAAAGCACGTGCTCGAACGCCTGACTGCCGCCGAGGGCCTGGAGCGCTTTTTGCACACCAAGTACGTGGGCCAGAAGCGGTTTTCGCTGGAAGGCGGCGAGAGCTTCATCGTGGCGATGGACGAGCTCATCAACCAGGCCGGCGTTCAGGGCGTGCAGGAAATCGTGATCGGCATGGCGCACCGCGGCCGCCTGAACGTGCTGGTCAACACGCTGGGCAAGATGCCCTCGATGCTGTTCGCCGAGTTCGACCACACCGCGCCCGAGCACCTGACGGCGGGCGACGTGAAGTACCACCAGGGCTTCAGCTCCGACGTGACCACGCCCGGCGGCCCGGTGCACCTGTCGCTGGCGTTCAACCCCTCGCACCTGGAAATCGTCAACCCGGTGATCGAGGGCAGCGTGCGCGCCCGCATGGACCGCCGCGGCGACGCCAGGGGCGAGCAGGTGCTGCCCGTGCTGGTGCACGGCGACGCCGCCTTCGCCGGCCAGGGCGTGGTGATGGAGACGCTGGCGCTGGCCGAAACCCGCGGCTACTACACCGGCGGCACGGTGCACATCGTCATCAACAACCAGATCGGCTTTACCACCAGCGATCCGCGCGACAGCCGCTCCACGCTGTACTGCACCGACGTGGTGAAGATGATCGAAGCGCCCGTGCTGCACGTCAACGGCGACGACCCCGAGGCCGTGGTGCTGTGCACCCAGCTTGCGTTGCAGTACCGCCAGGAGTTCAACAAGGACGTGGTGGTGGACATCGTGTGCTTTCGCAAGCTCGGCCACAACGAGCAGGACACGCCGATGCTCACGCAGCCGCTGATGTACGCCAAGATCGGCCAGCACCCCGGCGCCCGCAAGCTGTATGGCGACCGGCTGGTCTCGCAGGGCGTGCTGCCGCCCGGGGAGCCCGATCAAATGGTGGCCGGCTACCGCGCCGCCATGGACGCGGGCCGCCACACCGTCGATCCGGTGCTGACCAATTTCAAGAGCAAATACGTCATCGACTGGTCGCCCTACATCGGCCAGAAGTGGAGCGACGCCGCCGAAACCGCCATTCCACTGGTCGAGTGGAAGCGTCTGGCTGAGCGCGTTACCGCGTACCCGGCGGACTTCACAGTGCACGCGCTGGTCAGGAAGGTGCTGGAAGACCGCGCCGCCATGGGCCGGGGCGAGATCAACGTCGATTGGGGCATGGGCGAGCACATGGCCTACGCCTCGCTGGTGGCCAGCGGCTACGCGGTGCGCCTGTCGGGCGAGGACTGCGGGCGCGGCACCTTCGTGCACCGCCATGCCGTGCTGCACAACCAAAAGCGCGAGAAGTGGGACGAAGGCACCTACATTCCCTTGCAGCACGTCAGCGACAAGCAGGCGCCGTTCACCGTCATCGACTCCATCCTGTCCGAAGAAGCAGTGCTGGGCTTCGAATACGGCTACGCCTCCAGCGACCCCAACACGCTGGTGATCTGGGAGGGCCAGTTCGGCGACTTCGCCAACGGCGCGCAGGTGGTCATCGACCAGTTCATCGCCGCCGGCGAAGTCAAGTGGGGCCGCGTCAACGGCATCACGCTGATGCTGCCGCACGGCTAC
This sequence comes from Desulfovibrionaceae bacterium, assembly GCA_009778355.1. Taxonomy (GTDB): domain Bacteria; phylum Pseudomonadota; class Gammaproteobacteria; order Burkholderiales; family Burkholderiaceae_C; genus Ottowia. The sequence continues at coordinate 5,950 of WRJY01000236.1, forward strand.
GAAGGGCAGGGGCCGGAGCACTCGTCGGCGCGGCTCGAACGCTTCATGCAACTGGCCGCCGACGCCAACATGCAGGTCACGCAGCCGACCACGGCCAGCCAGATCTTCCACCTGCTGCGCCGCCAGATGATCCGCGCGCTGCGCAAGCCGCTGGTCATCATGACGCCCAAGAGCCTGCTGCGCCACAAAGACGCCACCTCGCCCGTGTCCGAGTTCGTCCAGGGCGGCTTTCAGACCGTCATCGGCGACCAGGGCGAACTCCAGGCCGACAAGGTCAGGCGCGTCATCGCCTGCTCCGGCAAAGTGTATTACGACCTGGCCAAAAAGCGCGAGGAAAAGGGCCTCGACGACGTGGCCATCATCCGCGTCGAGCAGCTTTACCCGTTCCCGCATCGGGCGTTTGCCGCCGAAATCAGGAAATACGCCAACGCCGCCGAACTCGTGTGGTGCCAGGACGAGCCGCAGAACCAGGGCGCCTGGTTCTTCGTGCAGCATCTGGTGCATGAAAACATGCTGACCGGCCAGAAGCTCGCCTACGCGGGCCGCCCCCCATCGGCCTCGCCCGCCGTCGGCTACGCGCACCTGCACCAGGAGCAGCAAAAAGAGCTGATCGACGCCGCCTTTGGCCGCCTCAAGGGCTTCGCGCTGCAAAAGTAAGGCCGCCTGCCAATGGCGAACTCAAGATTTGATTGGAACAACCCAAATGGCAATCGTTGAAGTCAAAGTCCCGCAACTGTCCGAATCCGTATCCGAGGCCACGCTGTTGCAGTGGAAGAAAAAGCCCGGCGAGGCCGTCAGGATCGACGAAATCCTGATCGAGGTCGAAACCGACAAAGTGGTGCTGGAAGTGCCCGCGCCCGCCGCCGGCGTGCTGGCCGAAATTCTGGAGCCGGGCGGCGCCACCGTGGTGGCCGGCCAGGCGCTGGCCCGCATCGACACCGCCGCCGTGGCCAGCGCCGCCGCGCCGGCGGCCACGGCTGCCCCCGTTGCCGCGCCCGCCAGCAGCAGCAAGGCTGGCGTCGCCATGCCCGCCGCCGCCAAGATCATGGCCGACAACCGCCTGCCCGCCGGTTCCGTGCCCGGCACCGGCAAGGATGGCCGCGTGACCAAGGGCGACGTGCTGGGCGCGTTGCAAGCGGGCGCGGCCAGCGCCGCGGGCAAGCAAGACGCCGTCATCCCCACCGGCGTGCCCGCTGCCAGCCTGCCGTCAGTGGCCGGCCCCGCCACGCCCGATCTGGGCGAACGCCCGGAGCAGCGCGTGCCCATGACGCGCCTGCGCGCCCGCATCGCCGAGCGCCTGCTGCAATCGCAAGCCACCAGCGCCATCCTCACCACCTTCAACGAGGTGAACATGCAGCCGGTGATGGACATGCGCAAGCGTTTTCAGGACAAGTTCGAGAAAGAGCACGGCGTCAAGATCGGCTTCATGAGCTTCTTCGTCAAGGCCGCCGTGCATGCGCTCAAGAAATACCCGGTGCTCAACGCCAGCGTGGACGGCAACGATGTGGTCTATCACGGCTACTTCGACATCGGCATTGCCGTCGGCTCGCCGCGCGGCCTGGTGGTGCCCATTCTGCGCAACGCCAACCAGATGAGCTTTGCCGACATCGAGAAAAAGATCGCCGAATACGGCGTCAAGGCCCGTGACGGCAAACTGGGCATCGAGGAGATGACCGGCGGCACCTTCTCCATTAGCAACGGCGGCGTGTTCGGCTCCATGATGTCCACCCCCATCATCAACCCGCCGCAGTCGGCCATTCTGGGTGTGCACGCCACCAAGGACCGCGCCGTGGTCGAAAACGGCCAGATCGTCATCCGCCCCATGAACTACCTGGCCATGAGCTACGACCACCGCATCATCGACGGCCGCGAAGCCGTGCTGGGGCTGGTCGCCATGAAAGAGGCGCTGGAAGACCCGTCGCGGCTGCTGTTTGATATTTGAGAGATTCGCAGGATGGGTAGAGCGCAGCGAAACCCATCATCGCTCTGCGTGTGCGATGGGTTTCGCCTTTGGCTCAACCCATCCTACCGAGCTCATCGTCATCGGCGACATGACGGTAGCAGGGGCGTGGGCAAAAAAATGATGGCTGGCCGCGCCTGCCCCACTTGATTTTCAACATGTTTCATACCGCAAATCATTGCCCAGCAAGCGCGGCAAGCTATCATTTTTGCATCCGCCTTGTTCCCTCGCCCGCTTGCGGGAGAGGGTTAGGGAGAGGGCAAGCGGCGCATCCTGGAGCCATGTGCTTGATTGAGCGGACGCACCCTCTCCCCCGGCCCCTCTCCC
>WRJY01000237.1 GCA_009778355.1 Desulfovibrionaceae bacterium
GATGCCGTATTCATCCCGAGGATCCACCTCGCGCCGTAGCGCAAGGCCAACACTCTGAACAGCTACGTCGTTCATTTCCATGCTCCTGATCGGCTCCCCTTAGGGAGGGAGGCATCCATTACATCTCCTTGTGCTGGATTGTCCGATTCGATTGTGCACCCGCCGTGGCCATTCGGCCAGCGGCCAGACGAAGAACTTGCCGGATCGGATCGAAAATGCCGCAAGCATGGCGATGCGGATGACCCATGCTCCAAAAATGGGCGACTGCAAAGTCCCGCGTCCGGTGGTACGCTTGTCAGGCAAGTCCGCCGATGGTCGGTGGCGTTTTTTCCGTGGAATGTAGTAGCCATGACCACCCTGATCTGGTCTCCTGAACTGATACTCGGCGTGCCGGCGATGGACGCCACGCACGAGCAATTCGTCGCTCTGCTGGCCGAGGTCGAGCAAGCCGGCGACGACGCCCTGGTTGCGGCCTGGGCGGCGCTGATCGAGCACACGCGGGAGCATTTCGACAACGAGGGCCGCTACATGCGGGACACCGGCTTTGCCGCCACCAACTGCCACACCACGCACCACGCGATGGTGCTGAACGTGATGGGCCAGGGCCTGGAGCTGGGCCGCGCCGGCGATTTGGCGCCCATCCGGCGGATGGCGCGCGAGCTGGCCACCTGGTTCGTGCAGCACGCCAACACCATGGACGCGGCGCTGGCGATGCACTTGCAGCGCGTCGGATTCGATCCCGCCAGCGGCGCCATCGCGCATCAGCGCGAGCTGCCGGCCGAGGCCCTTCACGGCTGCGGCAGCGCCGCCTGCGGCCCCGACGAGGAACACGCCAGCCAGCCGGCCAGCGCCGCTGCTTGAGGGCAGCGTTGCCGACGCCGGGGTGAGCGCCGCATGGACTGGCTTGCAGCCGTTTTCGTCGCGCTGGCCCTGATCGTCGCGCTGGCCTTCAGACCTTGGCGGCTGCTGGCCAACACGGGGCTGATCTCGCCGCTGCTGGCGGCGCTGGTGATTACGCCCTGGCTGTGGGCGCTGCCCTGGCTGCACCACATGCCGTTGCAACTGCAACTTTCGGGCGCCTGCCTGATCGGGCTGGCGCTGGGCTGGCCGCTGGCGGTGCCGGTGCTATGCCTGGCGGCGCTGGCGGTGGGCATCATCGCGCCGGTGACCTGGCGGCAGCAGGTGGACATGGCGCTGTGGCTGGGCATCGTGCCGGTCACGCTGTCGTTCCTGCTGGGCATGGCGCTGCGGCGCTGGGGCTGGCGCAACCTGTTCGTCTATATTCTGGGCCGCGCTTTTCTGGGCACGGCGCTGTGCATGTTCATCGCCGGCGCGCTGGCGCAATGGAGCGGACACTCGCTGGCCGCCAACGTGACGCCGGGGCTGGAGCTGGTGGCGCGCTGGCTGATCGGCTGGGGCGATGCTTTTTTGACCGGCATGATGGCCGCGATCTGCGTGGCTTTCCGCCCGCACTGGCTGGCCACCTGGTCGGACCCGCTGTACATTCCGCAGCCGCCCGCCGGCCCTGAACGTTGCAGGCAAGGCACGCCGCCGTCATGGTTTTGACTTGCGTCAAGACTCGCGCCACGAAAAACCTGGCGGCGGGCAACTGCTTGATTTATCTCAATCCATCCGCAGCCGCGCAGGCCCAAAGTACCTAGGTCACGGTTCTACACAGGGAAAGGATTTGAGCGATGAAACTTTGGCAAGACCTGCTTTCCACCGACTACGGCCTGCTCAGCTTGGCGGTCATCCTGTTCATGCTGGTGATGGCCGCGTGGTTCGTGCGCTTCTTCCTGCAAAAAATGGAGCAGCCGCCAAGCAAGAAATAAACGCTGGCAAAAGGCGCTGGCGCTTACCCGTCCGGCGCGATGCGGCTTTCAGGTGACTGAGAGCCTGTTCAGTGTCTTTTCGCCGTCGCGCAGACACCTTTTCGGGATGGGATGCAAGGCGCGCCGCTCATAGTCCATCTATGGGCAAGCGCCGTAACGCCGCAGACCGCCCGAAAAGGTATCTGCCCGAAGGGTTGGGCCGCAATCGGGCGATTTGGCGCTCAAGCCGCTTGAATGGGCAGTAGCCCATGCGGCGCGCCTTGAGCGCCAACTCATCCCGATTGCGGCCCAACGCGGCGGCGAAAAGACACTGAACAGGCTCTGAAAGCCGCGTTGCGTTCAGACGCTGGCTTCTTTCTCGATTTCCTGCAGCCGCCGCCACATCACCTTGCCGCTGCCGCTCTTGGGCAGTGCGTCGGCGAATTGCACCACGCGCGGAACCTTGTAAGCCGCCATGTTCTCGCGGCACCAGTCGATGATTTGCTGTGCGGTGGTGTCTTGGTGCGTCGGACGCAGCACCACCACGGCCTTGACGGATTCGCCGCGATAGGCGTCCTGAATCCCGATCACGCAGGCTTCCTGGATCGCCGGGTGCCTGAACATCAGCAACTCAACCTCGGCCGGCCAGACCTTGAAGCCGCTGGCGTTGATCATGCGCTTGAGCCGGTCGGTCATGAAAAAGTAGCCGTCCTCGTCCATGCGGCCCATGTCGCCGGTGCGAAAGAAACGCCGGCCATCGAATTCGACGAAGGCGGCCGCGGTGGCGGCGGGCTGCTTCCAGTAGCCCTGAAACACCTCCGGGCCGTGGACGATGATTTCGCCGGTTTCGCCGACGGGCATTTCTTGCAGCGTTTGGGGATCGACCACGCGCGCATCGGTGCTTATGAAGGGGACGCCCAGACACTGCTGCTTGGGGTTGTCGAGCGGATTGGTATGCGTCGGCGCGGCGGTTTCGGTCAGCCCGTAGCCCTCTTGGTACTTGAGGCCGAACTGCTCCAGCAGCCGCTGCGCCACTGCCTGCGGCATCGCCGCGCCGCCGCCGCCGATGTAGGCCAGGCTGCTCAAATCGTAGTTGGCGAAGCTGGGGCTGCCCATGAGGTCGATGACCATGGTCGGAATGTTGGTCCAGTTCGTGACCTTGCGCCGCGAGATCAGCCGGCCCGCCACATCGCGGTCCCAGCGCGGCATGATGACCAGCGTGCCGCCCATCAGCACCGTGGTGTGCATCAGGCTCACGATGCCGGTGATGTGGAACATCGGCACCACCGCCAGCGACACGGTCTCGCATGACCCCTGGCCCCAGAGCTGGCCCGCGAAGGTGTTGTGCATCAGGCTCGAATGGTTGTGGATGCAGCCCTTGGGCAGGCCGGTGGTGCCGCTGGTGTAGGGCAGCAGCGCCATGTCGTTCGCGCCGGCCACGTGCTCGGGCGGCGGGTGGCCGGCGTTCATCGCATCCGTCCAGGTCATCGCCGCGCCGCCCTGCAATTCGGGCAGCGGATGGCGCGCGAGCAGCCAGTCGCGCCATGCGGGTGGCGGCGCTTCATCGCCGGTCACTTGCGCATCGAAGGCATCGGTGAACTGGCTGACGATGATGTGCGCGAGGCGGTTGGCCGGATCGAGCGCGTTGCTGGCCCTGGCAAGCTCGGGCGCGAGATCGCCGGTGGTGATGGCGACCCTGGCGTCGGGATCGACGATGTAGTGCTTGAGCTCCTCGGCGCGGTTCATCGGGTTGACCGGCACCACGACCGCGTTGGCGCGCAGGATCGCGAAATGCGCGATCACGAGCTGCGGGCAGTTCTGCATGTCCAGGATCACGCGGTCGCCGCGCTTGACGCCCAGTGCGTGCAGCGCGCCGGCCAGGCGCTCGACCTGGGCCGCGAATTCGCGGAAGCTGATTTCGCTGCCGAAAAAGACGATCGCGGTCTTGTCGGGATAGCGTTCGGCGCTGGTCTTGAGGTTGTGCCACAGCGAGGTGGCGGGAACGGTGATCGAGCGGGGCAGGCGCTGCGGCCAGAACTTGTGATGCGGGCGGTCGTCCATGCGGGTATCTCCAAACACCCGCAAGCCTACCGCCGACCGCGGCGCGGGCCCATCAGGAAAGCCCCCACATCCGTCACATGCGTGACTCCGGTCCCGCGCCATCGCCGCGGCTGCCGGCTTGCGCGCAGCGCGGGGTTACACCGCGGCGTCGTCTTCTTCGCCGGTGCGGATGCGCACCACGCGATCGACCGGCGAGACGAAGATCTTGCCATCGCCGATCTTGCCGGTGCGGGCGTTCTTGATGATGGCCTCGACGCAGCGATCGACCTCGCCGTCGGACACCACCACCTCGATCTTCACCTTGGGCAGAAAGTCCACCACGTACTCGGCGCCGCGGTACAGCTCGGTGTGACCCTTCTGGCGGCCAAAGCCCTTGACCTCGGTGACCGTCAGGCCGGTCACGCCCACCTCGGCCAGGCCCTCGCGCACTTCCTCCAACTTGAAGGGTTTGATGATGGCGGTGATCTGCTTCATGCTCGGTTCCTTGAACAAATGGGTTGGGGTTGATTCGGTTGGCTAGCCATAGGATAACTCCAAGCCGCGGCGCGTTACCCGCGTGCCCGGAGCCGACTGCAGGCGCTTGTACTCGCTGGCCTTGAACAGGCGCGCCATTTGCTCCACGGCGTCCCGGCTGAAGCCGCTGGCCGCCAGTTCGGCAATGCCCATGCCGCGCTCGATATAACCTTCGATGATGGCATCCAGCAACTCGTAGGGCGGCAGGCTGTCCTGGTCCTTCTGGCCGGGCCGCAGCTCGGCGCTGGGCGCGCGGGTGATGATGCGCTCGGGAATCGGATCGGCGCCGCCGCCATGGGGATCGTGCGCGTTGCGCCAGCGCGCCAGGCGAAACACCGTTGTCTTGAGCACGTCCTTGATGGGCGCGAAGCCCCCGCAGGTGTCGCCGTACAGCGTGCAGTAGCCGGTGGCGCATTCGCTTTTGTTGCCGGTGGTCAGCAGCAGGTGGCCGTGCTTGTTGGACAGCGCCATCAACATCACGCCGCGAATGCGCGACTGGAGGTTTTCTTCCGTCGTGTCCTCGGGCTTGCCGCCGAACAGCGGCGCAAGGGATTGCTTGAAGCTCTCGAACTCGGGCCGGATGGAAATTTCGTCGTGCCGCACGCCCAAGCGCCGCGCCATTTCGCGCGCGTCCTCCAGGCTGATGCCCGCCGTGTAGGGGCTGGGCATCATCACCGTGCGGATCTGCTCCTTGCCCAGCGCGTCCACCGCGAGGGCCAGCACCAGCGCCGAATCGATGCCGCCCGACAGCCCCAGCAGCACGGACTTGAAGCCGTTCTTGCGCACATAGTCGCGCAGGCCCATGACCAGCGCGTCCCACAGATCGGCGTCGCGCCCGCGCGCCGGGGCCGTGTCGGCGGCAAGCCGCAAGCCGGTATCGGCGCGCGCCACGTCCACGTAAAACGTCTGCTCGGCGAAACCGCGCGCGCGCCCGGCCAGCTTGCCGTCCGCGCCGAAAGCCAGCGAGCGGCCTTCAAACACCGCCTCGCCCTGCCCGCCGACCATGTGGGCGCGGACCAGCGGCAAGCCGGCGGCGCGAGCGCACTGGCCCAGCATCGCCTCGCGCTCGTCGTCCCCGCCGATGTGAAAGGGCGCGGCGTCGATCAGCGCCAGCAACTCGGCCCCCGCCTGCCTGGCCCGTTGCGCCTGACCTTGCAAGCCAGCGTCAGCGCCGACAACCAGGCCGACGCGCACGTCCGCGGCCTGGAACACGCAGTGGCCCTGCGCCGGCGGCAGGGGTCTGGCGCAAGTTTCGATCACGCGCCCTTCGCGGATCACGCTGGCGGCGCTGGCGCGCTGCGTCTGCCCCGCCGGATGGCCAACCACGATCGTCATGCCCTGCAAACCGGCGCTCTCGCGAACGATGGCCGCCACGGCCTCATCGCAGGCGGCGATGAACGATGGCCGCAAGGACGCGTCTTCGGCGAGAAATCCGCACACCGACCACTGCGGCGTCAGCAGCAGGCTGGCGCCTTGGGCGTGCGCGGCCCTGGCTGCATCGATGATCCTGCGCGCGTTGCCGGCGCTATCGCCCGTGGTGAAGTTCAGTTGCGCGACGGCGATCTTGAAAACCATGAACAACGGTATCTGGAAACAATTCTGCCCGGCATGGTAACGCGCGGCCAACAACCATGCCCGCCGTATGCGTTCATGCGGCGTTGGCCCGAGGGCCTGTTCACTTGCGGTTGCGGCGCGCCTTGCGCTTCGTCCGGGCAGGCGCCTGGTCCTTGCTGGCGGCGAGGACCGAAGGGGATGCCTTGGCCTCGTAGTAGGTATCCGCCTCGTTGCCGCAATCGCTGTCGGCGATGCCGAACACCATGACGCTGCCGCCGCCATACATGAAAGGCACGGTTTCGTGCAACGGGTGCGCCATGTCCACCGGCGGGTTCGGGCTTTGCGACAGGGTCTCGCCCTTGGGCCCCATCACGGTATAGCAGGCGGCCTGCGCGCCAGCGGCGGCCAGCAGGGCAGCGGCAAGGATGACTGGGAACTTCATGGTATGCCTCGGGTATCGAGCGTCAGTTCGCGCCCGCCCGCACCAGTCTGCCGAACCAGGCGAACTTGTCAAGCTTCTGTGCGGATCGGCCAACGCTGGCGCTTGCCGCAGAATCGGGGCCATGAGACGAGTATTGCGGCTTTTGTGCGCCATGACCATTGCGGCAACGCTGGCAAGCTGCGTCGTGCAGCGCCCGCCGCCGGAGAACGGCTTTGTGCCCGGCGCCGAAACGCCGCTGCCACCCACCGACGCCGGGCCCGACACCGCGCCGCTCGGCCCTGTCATTGCGCGCGTGCGCAGCCGCTGGGTGCCGGTGCGCTGGGCCGAACTGCCGGGCTTCGAGCAGGACAACACCGCCGAGGCGTGGAACGCCTGGATCAAGAGCTGCGAGCGCCCCGGCCCCGACTTTGCCCGCCTGTGCAGCGAGGTGCGCCGCCTGTCGCTGGCCACGCCCGGGGAGCAGCGCGGCTGGATGCGCGCGCGCCTGCGACCCTACCGCGTCGAACCGCTGGACGGCCCGGCCGGCGATGGCCTGCTGACCAGCTATTTCGAGCCGCTCTACGATGCCGCGCGCCAGCCGCGCCCCGGCTTTGGCGCGCCCGTCTACCGCCCGCCGCCCACTCTGGGCCAGCGCCGGCCTTGGTACACCCGCCAGGAGGCGGACACCCTGCCCGAGGCGCGCGCGCAACTGGCGGGCAGCGAACTGGCCTGGCTGGCCGACCCGGTGGATGCCATGATCTTGCAGATTCAAGGCTCGGGCCGCGTGCGCGTCATCGAAAACGATGGCAGCCAGCGCACCGTTCGCCTGGCCTATGCCGCCACCAACGACCAGCCCTACCGCAGCCCCGGCAAATGGCTGCTCAGCCAGGGCGCCATCGGCGACTCTACCTGGCTGGGCATCAAAAGCTGGCTGGCCGCCAATCCGCAGCGCGTGCAGGACTTTTTGTGGAGCAACCCGCGCATGGTGTTCTTCAGCGAGGAAGACCTGTCGCCGCTGGAGGCGCAATTCGGCCCGCGCGGCGCGCAGGGCGTGGCGCTGACGCCCGGGCGCTCGATCGCCGTCGATCCGCAAAGCATCCCCTACGGCACGCCGGTCTGGCTGGCCTCCAGCGGCCCGGTCGCCCGCCTGCAGCGCCTGGTGCTGGCGCAGGACACCGGCAACGCCATTACCGGCGCCCTGCGCGCCGATTACTTTGCCGGCTGGGGCGCGGAAGCGGGCGACTTCGCCGCGCGCATGAAGCAGCCCTTGAGGCTGTGGGTGCTGTGGCCGAAATGACCAGACGCGCCCTGGGCGCGCTGCGCTGCGCCTGGCCGCTGCTGCTGGCCGGCTGCGCGGCGTTGGACGCGCCGCGGCTGGCGTACCAGTGCCCGCAGCGGCTCGGCTTCGAAGCGCGGCTGTACCAAGACATGGCGCTGCTGGAAGGCGAGCGCGGACACGCGGTGCTGGAGCGGGTGGCGCCAGCCGATGGCGGAGCCGCGCTGGAGTATGCCGACAGCACGGTACGCGCCAGTTTTGGCCTCGGCCTGTCGCACCGTCTGGCCCGGCTGGACTACGCCGGCGTGCCGGAGCCGGTCTATTGCGAGCGCGCGGTCTCCGCCGGCGGCAACGCAAGCGCGCCCGTGCGCGCCGCCGAGCGCCCCGGCCCGCGCCCGCCGCCGCCCTTCAACCCCGGCGCGCCGGAGCAAACCAACATACGCTCGACCAATGGCCGCGATGTCGGGCCGGGTTGATGCCAAGGCTCTTATAAATCAGTAAACACGTTTCAAACCGCCGTTCAGCGGCGTGGTTTGCGTACAGGTCATCGATCTCCGCGCTGCCTGCATAGGGTTTTCCTGAGCCGCATTGCCCCAAAACGGGAGCAGACATGCGGCGAACGTATCCGGATACTGCCGCTTCGCC
>WRJY01000238.1 GCA_009778355.1 Desulfovibrionaceae bacterium
AACTGCCCTTGCCGGCGCGTCAGCGTCACCTGCAGCCCGGACTCGATGCTGCGCAAGTGCTCATCCACCGGCCCGCACAAGTGCGCCAGGCGGGTGTTGCTCAGGGGAGAAAAGCCGTGCCGGAGAAGCATCGGCGCATTGTCTCACCAGATGGGGCGTTGGGCGTTGAGCGTTTTGCGTTTTGCGTTGAGCGTTGAGCGTGATCTTTCTTGCTCCCTCCTCCGCGAAGCGGGGGAGGTCTGAGGTGGGGGCGAGCGGCGGTGGTTCGCATGGAAGCGCCATTTTTGAGGTGACGCTTTACCCCCATCCCCACCACGCGCAGCCGCCAGAGGCGGCAGCCCTTCGGGCCGTCCAAGCCTGCGCAGGCAGGCTTGGAGCCGCGGTCCTCAGCCCCCACTTCGCAGGGGAAGGAGCAAGAAACGCTCAACGCTCAACGCCAAACGCCCCCCGCCGCATCCCCGCCGCCGCCCTTATCATGCGGGCCTGCCCAATCAACACCCACCGCACCCCGTGATCGGACGCCTCGCCGGCCAGTTGGCCGAAAAAACCCCGCCCAGGATATTGATCGACTGCCACGGCGTCGGCTACGAGGTAGATGTGCCGATGAGCACCTTCTACCAGTTGCCGGCGCTGGGCGAGCCGGTCAGCCTGTTGACGCATTTCGTGGTGCGCGAGGACGCGCAGGTGCTGTACGGCTTTGCCTCCGCAGTCGAGCGCGAGGCGTTTCGCCAACTGGTCAGAATCAGCGGCGTCGGCCCGCGCACGGCGCTGGCCGTGCTGTCGGGCATGAGCGTGGCCGAACTGGCGCAGGCGGTGACGGCGCAGGAACCGGGCCGCCTGGTCAAAGTGCCTGGCATCGGCAAAAAGACCTCCGAACGCCTGCTGCTCGAACTCAAAGGCAAGCTCGGCGCCGACTTGGGGCCAACCGCCGCCGCCCCGTCTGACCAGACGCAAAGCGACATTCTGCAAGCCTTGCTGGCACTGGGTTACAGCGACCGCGAGGCCGCTGCGGCGCTGAAACCGTTGCCTGCCGGCGTCAGTGTGGCCGATGGCATCAAGCTGGCGCTGAAATCGCTAGCGAAATAGGCGTGGCAACCACCGTGCGGGAAGAACGGCTGCCTGGCCGCATCCGCCCGAAGCCTGACCGCCCTCTCCGCAAGAGGGCCTCGCAAGTTTCCGTTCAGAACCCGACGCCAACGCCGACCGCCGTGCGGCGGCCAACCATGCCGCCGACTGACAGGTTGACGCCCACGGGCGGCGCGACGTAGCGCGGCGCTGGCCGCACATACACCGGCCCCGGGTAGTAGCCCGGGTACGCCGGTTGCGGATAGGCGTAGGGATAGGGCTGCGGCGGCGGGTATGGGTAGCCGTTGTTGTAGGCCGCTGGCGGCGGCGCCGTGACCACGCCGGGCGCTTCGGGCGCATCGCCTCCCGCCGGATACGGATAAGACGGGGCCGGGTACGCGGCTGCCTGCGGCGGGGGCGGCGGCTGCACCGGATACCCTTGCGCGTCGCCAGCATCGCCATAGGCCGGCTGGTCGGGGGAAGGGTAGGCGTCGGGTGACGGCACTTGCAGCCACTGGCCCGGCGCTTGCGCCGTGCGGGTGCGGTACTGGCGGCCGCCGTATTCGTAGATGACGTCGTAGCCCGTCACGCGCTGGTCGTAGCGCGTGCCGCAGCGGCCCGGCTGGCTGGCCTCGGCGGCGTTGCCCAGGAACGCGCCGCCTACCGCGCCCAGAATGGCGCCGGCAATATGGCCGTTGCCCCTGCCGACCTGGCTGCCGATCAGCCCGCCCGTCACCGCGCCAATGCCAGCGCCGGCGCCGGACGGCGGCTGGCAGCCGGACATCGGCACTGGCTGGACTATCGGCTGGGCCGACAGCACGCGCGCATTCACCATTGGTTGCGGTTGCATCTGCGGCTGTGCGCCGGCAGCCGCGGCCCCCAGACCCAGCGCCGCCAGCACGGCAAGGCGACAAGGTGTGACGACAGATTTCTTCATGATTCAACCCCCATATCAATCAGACAACCCCGCTTTGGGGCCATCCTACCGCCCAAACGCCGGGTCAACCAGAATGGCTGACCAACTTTACACGCCCGTCACGAATCAAAGCCTGTTGCCCGCGGCGCGGCAACGTTCAGGGATTACCCCTGTCTCCCACGCATGGACACGCCCGCCCGCCGCGGCTATCCTGCGAAGCTGTGGTGCCGCGCTGATGAAGCATGGCCCTACAATGCCTCCCGGCGTTGACTTCTGCCAAGCGGCGCTCGCGCGGCAGCCGTCGGCCCGGGTTCGATACCAGGACAAGGAGCTTTCATGTTGAAATTGGCGCGTGTATTTGCATCGGCCTGCGCGGCGGCGCTGTTGGCATCGGGCGGGGCGCTGGCGGCGGAGCCGATCAAGATCGGCTTTCCCATCGAACTGACGGGCGAAATCCCCAAGGTGGGGGAATCCACCAAGTACGCTGCGGAACTCTTCCGGGAAGAGGTCAACGCCAAGGGCGGGCTGGAAGTCGGCGGCCAGAAATATCCGCTGGAATTCATTTACGAAAACAACGAGGCCAAGCCTGAAGTCGCCGTCAACGTCGCGCTCAAGCTGATCGACCGCGACAACGTTTTGGCCATCGTCGGCCCGCAGTCTTCCCGCCAGGCGGTTCCCGCCGGGGCGGTGGCCAACGACAACGAAACACCAATGATAACGCCCTGGTCAACCAACCCTGATGCGACCAAAAACCGCCCCTGGGTGTTCCGCGCGGCGTTCCTCGACGATTTTCAGGCTCCGGTGGTGGCCAATTTTGCCACCAAGCAATTCGACGCCAAGAAAGCGGCGGTTCTTTTCGAAATTTCCAACGACTATTCCAAAGGGCTGGCCGACAGTTTCAGGGCCGTCTGGGAAAAAATGAACGGCAAGGGGTCCGTCACGGCTTTCGAGTCTCACGGCCCGAAGGACCAGGACTTTTCCGCCCAGTTGACGAAAATGATCGCCTCGAAGCCGGATTTCATTTTCCTGCCGGAAAACTACAACTTTGTCGCGCTGATCGTGCCGCAGGCGCGTGACCTCGGCTACAAAGGGCAGTTCATGGGTTCCGACGCCTGGGGTTCCGCCGAACTGATGACGCTTTGCAAGGACGCCTGCAAAGGGCTGTTCTTCTCCACCCATTACGCGGCCGCCGGCGCGACGGGAGCCACCAAGGAGTTCATCGACAAATACAACAAAAAATATGGTTATGTGCCGGACGACGTGGCGGCCCTGACATGGGACGCAGTCGGTCTATTGACCGAAGCCATTCAAAAAACCGGCAAGATCGACAGCAACACACGCAAGATGCGCAAGGCGATTCGTGACAACATGGCTTCCATCAAGGAATTCAAGGGCATTACGGGCAACATGCGCTTTGACGGACAGGGCGGCGATCCCATCAAGTGTGCGGTCATTGTCGAAATCAGCCCGAAGGGTGAATTCACGTTCAAGGAATCCGTCTGCCCGAAGTAATGCCATGATGCAATAAGTACCGTCTTCCGCTGCTGGTTTCATCCGGCGGCGGCGGACAGGGAGAGAAAACAAACGGGATACGGCAGCATGGAATTTTTCCTGCAACAATGCATCAATGCCTTGCAATGGGGCAGTTTCTATGCCTTGATTGCCTTGGGCTACACCCTGGTATATGGCGTTCTGCGGCTCATCAATTTCGCCCATGGCGATGTTTTCATGGTCGGCGCTTACCTGGCCTTTTTTATTTCCGCCGGCCTGTTGGCGCCGGATGGATTATTTGGCTTTTCGCGCGAGCTGACGCTGATTCTGACCGTCCCGCTCACCATGATTCTCACTTCCCTGGTGGGGATTACGCTGGAGAGAATTGCCTACCGCCCCCTGATGCGCAAAGGCGCGCACCGGCTTTACGTGGTGATTACCGCGCTGATGTGCGGCCTGATTCTGGAAAACGGCAACCTGGCCCTGCTTGGCGCCAGCCGCAGGACGCTGCCTGACCTGCTGGACAAGGCGGTTTATCATATCGGCGGCATCGCGGTGACCAACCTCAAACTGTGGGTCGTGCTGACGGCCATTCTGGTTTTTTTCGCCTTGCATTTTGCCGTGACGAAAACGCGCATGGGCATGGCGATGCGCGCCGTGTCGTGGGACAAGTTCGCCCTGCCGTTGATGGGCATACCACTCGATCGCGTCATTGTTTTTACTTTCATGCTGGGGTCGGCCATCGCAGGGCTTGGCGGTATGCTGTTTGCCATGTCCTACCCGGTGCTCGACCCCTATATGGGAGCCATGACGGGATGGAAGGCGTTCATTGCCGCCGTGGTCGGCGGAATAGGCGATATCCGCGGCGCTTTTGTTGGCGGTTTCCTGCTGGCTTTCGTGGAAGTGATGGTGGCCGCTTTCCTGCCGTCCTCGTTCCGTGATCTTTTTGCTTTCTCCATTTTGCTGCTCATTCTCTGGCACCGGCCAACCGGTATATTCGGAAAACCGTTGACGGCAAAAATCTGAACGAACTCATGCAGCGTTACGCCCTCAACATTCTTTCATGCGCCGCCGCCGTGGCGCTCGTGGCGCTGGCGCAGGTACAGGCGCTGGACAAGTATGTGCTGAACATCATCATGCTGATCGGCATCAACTGCATCTTCGCGGTCAGTCTGAATCTGGTCAACGGCTACATGGGCGAGTTTTCATGCGGGCACGGGGGGTTCATGTGCGTGGGCGCTTATGTGGGTTCCCTGCTGTCGGTGGCCTTCTTCAGCGACAGCAAACTCTTCGGCGCGGCGCTTTTCGCGCCGAGCCTGGCGCCGTTTCTTTTCCCGCTCGTGCTTCTTGGAGCCATGCTCGCCGCGGCGCTGGTCGGGTTGGTCGTGGCGCTGCCATCGTTCAAAACGCGCGACGATTACCTGGCGATCATCACCATTGCCGCCAACTACATCATCATTTCCGTCGTCGAGAATATCGATTCCATTGGCGGTCCGCGCGGTTTTTCGGGCATGAAGAAAACCGTCAACGCCATGTCGGATCTCATCGACCTGCCCTGGATGCTGATGTGGACGCTGCTCGGCGTTTTCATTTGCGTGGCGGTGATTCGCCGGTTGATGAGCAGCACCTACGGCAAGGGGGTTTCCGCCATCTGTCAAAATGAAGTCGCGGCGGAGATGATGGGCGTGAACACCAACCGCGTCAAAATCATGGCTTTCATGGTTTCGTCCGGTCTGGGGGGATTGTCGGGCGCGTTGTATGCTCATGTTTACGGCTATGTGAATGCCCAGTCCTTCAATCTGCTGAAATCCACCGAAGGCCTGGTCATGGTGTACCTTGGCGGCATGGGCTCCATTTCGGGCGTATTGATGGCGGCAGCCGCGTTCACGCTGCTGGTCGAATTGCTGCGTTTCGTCATTCCCTGGCTCAACGGCGTCCTTCATGCCATCAACCTGCTGCCCGAAGGCTATCAACTGGATCAGATATGGACATGGGTCATCATTCCCCTCATGTTGATATTGCTCATGCGCTTCCGTTCAGAGGGTTTTCTGGGCAATCGGGAACTGACGCATGTTTTCCCGCGCCTGAAACGCTGGGTCACCTTGAAGTGATTTTGTGCGGGTGAACGATTCCATGCCCCTTCTCGAAATCTCCGGCCTTACGCAACGCTTCGGCGGCCTGCAGGCGCTGACGGACTTCTCCCTGCGGCTGCAAGAGCATGATCTCGTGGGGCTGATCGGGCCCAACGGCGCGGGGAAAACCACGGTTTTCAACATCGTCTCCGGCTTTTACAAACCGACCCAGGGCAGCATCGTTTTTAACGGCCAGCGGATCAATGGGCTGAAGCCGCATCAGATCACGGCGCTGGGTGTGGCGCGCACGTTCCAGAACATCCGGCTCTGGAATGACCTGACGGTGCTGGACAACATTCGCCTGGCGCGCTCGGTCTGGCTCGGTTACAGCTTCTGGGGCGCCATTTTCCGCACCCGGCGCTATTACCAGGCGGAACAAGCCATTGAAAAGCGGGCCCGCGACGTGCTGGCGATGATCGACCTGTCGGCCCACGCCGATGAATTGCCCAGAAACCTGCCCTACGGCCTGCAGCGCCGCGTGGAACTGGCGCGCGCGCTGGCCAGCAACCCCCGGCTGCTGCTGCTGGACGAACCGGCGGCGGGACTGAGTTCAGCCGATGCCGACGACCTGATCCGCTTCATCCGCTGGATACACGATGAATTCAAACTGACGATCTGGATGATCGAGCACCAGATGAAGGTGGTGATGAACCTGTGCCAGCACATGACCGTCATTGACTTCGGCAGCGCCATCGCGTCGGGCACGCCGGAGGAAATTCGCGGCAACCGCGACGTCATCAAGGCTTACCTCGGGGACGATACGCTCTGATGTTACGTGTAACCAACCTGAAGGCGGCCTACGGCAAGATCGAGGCGCTGCACGGCATCTCCTTTCACGTCGAAAAAGGAGAAATCGTCACGCTGATCGGCGCCAATGGCGCGGGCAAATCCACCACGCTCAAGGCGCTGATGCGCCTGACGCCGCCCGAATCTCCCGTGGTGACCGGCGGCGACATCGCATTCGGCGGCGCCTCCATTCTGGGAATGCCGCCGCACCGCGTCGTCTCCGACCTCAAGATGACCCTGGTGCCCGAGGGGCGCCGCATTTTCGGCAACCTCTCGGTCATGGAAAACCTGCAACTGGCTTTCTGGTCGCGCAAGGGCGAGGACGCCAACCAGGAAATCCGCCGCATCTTCGATTTATTCCCGCGCCTGGCCGAACGGGCGCGGCAGCGCAGCGACACGCTTTCCGGCGGCGAGCAGCAAATGCTCGCCGTGGGCCGCGCGCTCATGACCAAATGCTCCGTGCTGCTGCTCGACGAGCCGTCGATGGGTCTGGCCCCGCTCATCATGTACGACATGTTCCGCACGCTCAAGCGGCTCAACGCCGAGGGCCTGACCATCATCGTGGTCGAGCAGAACGCGCACCTGGCCCTGAAAGTGGCCGACAGAGGCTACGTGCTGGATACCGGCGAGATCATCGCCGAAGGCCCCGCCGAAGAACTGCTGCACAGGCCGGAGATCAAGGCGGCTTATCTCGGGGGCTGAAAAACGCCTCCCGCCTCAGGAAAGTTCAGCCGTTGTTCAGGGTTTGAACAGTCACCGCGGCCTTTCGTTTCCATGCGTCTGGAGTAGCGCCGCGCGCCATGGCGCAACCAGGCTGCTGCTGCCCGGACAGTCTGCCCGCGGCCCACCTGCGACAATACACACTTGGCCCCGGTGGTGAAACTGGTAGACACAGCGGACTTAAAATCCGCCGCTTTCCCGAAAGGGAGCGTGCCGGTTCGATTCCGGCCCGGGGCACCAGTGAAGGAACAACGGCCATGAATGAAGATGCAGCTTTCGAGATTCACGTGCATGGCGACGTGAAATTGCGCCACGATGTCGGCTTCGACGCCTTGCAGGACGCCCTCAAGCCCCTCTGGAAGTACGCTGGCGCGCGCTCGCTGGCCGATGGCGCGGGCAGCCTGTACGAGGACGAGCCGGGCATCCGGTTCGATCCGCAGGAGCACTTGCTGCAAATGTGCTGGACACTCCAGGGCGAGGAGGACTTTCGCCAGCAGCTCGACGACTTGTGCATGAACCTCAACGAGCTTTCAGCCGAAGGCTCGCAGATCGAGGTGACTTTCTATGACGCCGACTACGACGATGATGACGAGGACGAGGGCCGCGAGGCCCGCGATGACTTCGTGCTGCTGTTCGTCGGCCCGACGCCGGCGGCCATCATGCAGGCCCAGCGCGACTTGCTGGTCGAGGACGTGGTGGCCCTGATGGAACGCCATTTCGACGGCGCCGAGCTGGGCGGCGTGGTGGCCGAGATCGACAAGCTGTTCACGAACCGCTTCGACGCGCTCACCAGTTCGCTGGAATTGGGCAAGCCGCGCGGCGGCGGCTCGCCCGGGCACGGCGGCGGCAACCGCCGCCCGCGCCACCTGCATTGAGGCCGGGCGGGGCGGGCAGCCGCCGCCGCGTGAGCAACGTCAGCGCGCCGGGCCGCCCTCCAGTGGCGCTATATCATTATTGACTTCATCAACCCCGCCGTCATGGTGGCCGCTGCCGACCCGCGGGCGGCGCGCGCGCCAGCCTGACGGAATCTTTTTTTCGAGGAGACTTCTCATGAAATCCGTGCTCAAACTCGCGCCGGCCGCCGCCGCCGCGCTGCTTGCCGCTGCCGCCCTGAACGCGCGGGCGGCTGACATCACCATTGGCGCGGCGGAGTCCTTGTCGGGCGGGGCGGCGCAGTACGGCAACAACATCCGCAACGGTTTTCAACTGGCCGTGGA
>WRJY01000239.1 GCA_009778355.1 Desulfovibrionaceae bacterium
CTGACCGTGGCCGCCGGGTAACGCGCCAGCATCCACGCCCACGCGCCGTAGCCGAAGATGGTGTTGCCGATGGATTGCCACAGCACGGCGGCCTAGGCAGGCGCGTCGGCCTCGCTCAGGCCGGCGGCGATGCGCGGCCATGCCTGCAAGGACGAGCAACGCAGCATGGCGAGTCGAGCGCTGCGCTGGCGAGTGCGTAACGATCTCACCCAAGTGATGCGTGTTATCGGAGTTGAGAATATCAGTCGTCATGCGGCTCGTGAAGGTTGCAAACGGTCAACTGCCGGCTAACACTTTGTCCGCAAATTGGGCGGCATTGCGTTGCTGCGGAGGGGGCTTGAAAGCGTATTTGCTCCTGAGACGATGAGTTATCGGCATTGACCGAATTCTCTTGAAGGAGCAAATCATGACGAACGCGATTGTGACGGTACAGGGCGAGGTGTCTGCGCCGCCCACCTTGCTGGGGCAGGGGCCGGCCCGTATTCCGACCGGCGGCAAAATCCACCCAGGCATCATGGTGCTGACCAAGCGGGCGGCCGAAGTGCCCGGGGCCAGGGAAATCTACCAGCAGGGGGTGGCCGACGGCCACTCGTTCGAGCAGATCGGACGTACCCTGAAGGAGGCGCTGCCGCAACTGAAGTCGCCGCTGGCGCCGCGGAATCTGCCCTGGTTTACCGTCAGGGCGCAGGACTTCCCGAATCCCGAGGTAGCGCGGCAAATCCTTGACGCCTATGGCGAGGATCGTGGCCGGGGGCGGCGTTTGTACCGTTTTCCCGTGGTCTTTCCGTCCGATCGCTGGCAGAGCGTGATGCCCCACGAACTGGCCGTCTGGGGCGTCCATGAAAAGCGCTTCTGGTCTCAGTACGCGCCGGACGGCAGGACGCGCCATTGCGTGTGCCACGCGCCAGTCCCGATGGATCACACGGGCCGGCGCGCGATCCGTATCTTCGGCGGACGCAAGACCATGCTGCGCGAGGACAACGGCGGCGTCTGCGATCCCGATCGCTGCCCGCAGTACCAGGCGCGGCAATGCAATCTGAGCGGGCGATTCCTGTTTTTCATTCCCGGCATCCGCACCATCAACGCGCTGGAGCTGCCGACGACGAGTTTCTACGCGCTGAGCAACGCGATCCAGCGCTTTCAGATCATCGCGCACATGCGCGGCGGGCGGATATCTGGGTTCCTTGGGCGCTCGGGCGAGACTTTCTTTCTCACGAAGGCGCTGCGCGAGGTGACGCACGTTGATGAAAACGGGAGGGCCGTTCGCGTGGCGCAGTGGATCATCGAACTGGAAGCGCCGGTCGATGTGACCGCGCTGCTGCGCGACGGGGAGGATGCGGAAACGGCCATCGTGCAGGCGACGATGGCCGGACAGGCGCTGGAAGACCGGCAGCCGGTTGATGGCGGGGAGAATGCCGGGGCGGCTTGCGCGGGTGGTCCGGAGGGCGTGGCGCAAGAAGGCGAGCCGCCGGTGCGTCCGGGGTATCCCACGTTGGCGCAACTGCTGGGCCGCGCCGAGGCGATGGGGCTGGATACCGAGCAGTTCCAGCAATATGCCGAGCGGCGCTGGGGAAGCGGCTGGAAGATCGAACGCCATGGGCGCGGGCGTGTCTGGGACGAGATGGAGCGGTATGCCAACGATCCCGAGGGTTTTGCCGACAAGATCAATTGCGCCATGGACGAGATGGCGGGGAGGGCTTGAGATGCGGATCGCACATTTTTCCGACCTGCACTATGGCGCGGCGACGCTGGAAGAAGCGGATCGGTGCTTTGGCGCCGCCATCGACAAGGCGATTGCCGAGCGCGTCGATGCGGCAGTCATTTCAGGGGATGCCACCGACCATGGCCTGGATTTGCACGAGCCGGCCACCTTGAGGCTGCTGGCGCAGGTGCGCCGGCTGGCAGGGCATTGCCCGGTGCTGATGTTGCAAGGGACGTTTTCTCACGAGCCGCCGGGGACGCTCTCGGTATTTCGGCTGCTGGGGGCGCACCATCCAGTGCATGTGTCCGAACGCATCGAGCAAGTGGCTCTGGCGCGTGATGGCCGCTGGCGCCCATCGCCAGGCTGGCGCTTTGACGCCGTGCCGCCCGATGCCGTGGCGCTGCTGGCCTGTGTGCCGGCGGTCAACAAGGCGGCGCTGGCGGTTGCCGTCGGCGCGGCAGAGGCTTCCGGGGCCGTGGGGGAGCAGATGGCGCTCCTGCTTGCCGGCTTTGCGCCAGCCAACCGGGAGGCGAGGGCGCAGGGCATTCCGACGATCGTCGTTTCTCACGGGACGGTGTTCGGGAGTCTGTCCGAGCACGGCGCGCCCATGGCGGGCTTCGACCATGAGTTCAGCACGGGCGCGTTGTTCAGCGCCGAGACTCAGGCCGTGATGCTCGGTCACATCCACCGGCATCAACGCTGGGAGCAGCGCGGGCCGGCCGGACGCCAGTGCATGGCCTATGCCGGTTCCATTGGACGCTTGCACTTTGGCGAAGAGGGCGACAAGGGGTTCCTGCTGTGGGAGGTGAGCGCCGCTGCCGGGACATGCACACTCATGCCGACGCCGGCGCGACGCACCATTGACATCCTGTTCGAGGGGCGTCCGGATCTGCAAGCGCTGCGCGAAGCCGCCGTCAGTCATGACGTGGAGGGCGCGCACGTGCGCGTGCGCTGGACGGTGGCGGACGAGGATCGCCATGCCGTGGATCGCGCCGCGATCAGCCAGATCCTTGCTGGCGCGGCGCAAATCAAGCTGGAAGGCCGGATCGCGCCGCTCGTGCGAGCCAGAGCGCCGGGCATCAGCCAGTTGGGCAGCTTGGCGGCCAAGGCGCGGCGCTGGGCGGAACTCACCGGGGTCGAGCCGGCTTGCGTGCTTGAATGCCTCGAGGCATTGAGCGCGGAAGAACCGGCGGAAATTGCGACTCGCCTGCTTGGGCCGGGCAAGGCGGATGTTTCGGTGGAGACTCGGGCCGTGGCATGTACTGAAACGCTTGCCGAACCGGAAATGGAACAAGGCGAGCGATGCAATTCCTGCGACGAGCGCCGCTTGGCTTGGCCCGTGCGGGCCAGCAGCGAGTGACTTGAAAACCCCACGGGGCGCCTGTCGCAAGGTTTCGTTGAACCTAAAAACGGCAGTTGAAGGTTCTCGTGAAGGTTGCAAAGCGGTCAACTGCCGTTTTTAGGTTGAAGGCGCTTTCAATCAGGCCGCACAACAAAAAGGGTGTCAGCCTGTGGAGAGGAAGGCTCTGGCCGTCGTCGCAAGACGGCGGCGAAGCCGGCCTCGGTGAAGCAGGAAGTCAGCTTTGAACCTGTTTAGGCAGGTTGGAGTAGGTATGACGGAACGGAACGTACTGGATACGTTCCCTTTTCATGGCCTATCTGTCGAGGCGGTTCTACCTATTCTTTCGGTCGGGCAGACGCTGCACACGGATGAGACGCCAACTGCCGTCGTCGATCAGCAATTCCAGTATCTGGCCCAGACTGTCGAAATACACATCATCAATGCGCTTGACGAGTTCACCGTCCCGGCGCAATTCCACGACGTAGGCATCGTGCGCCCGGTCATAGAGCACCGTGGCTCGACCCGTAAACTTGGCCGTCGATACGTTGAAGCTGATTGCCGGCGGCGTCTCGTAGATTTTGTCTGGCTCCGGATCAACCCAGGTGAAATCGCGAGCTCCGGCATCGACCAGAAGATGCGTGATGCGCCGAAAACCATCTGGCGCGGGCAATTGTTCCAACTGCCCAATAAGCTCTTTGAGTTCAGGGCATTGCGGTTCGGAAATCGGCAGTTTGGCGAAAACGGCGCCGATCAGAAATCGCTTTATCTCGTACGGTTGACCATCGTCAGTGTACTCGGTGATCATTTCTGGGGCGTCTGCGCGCTCGCCGTCGAAGCGGCGCCGGGCGTAGGGCTCGACATGTACCTTGGCGCCCTCCTCGGGTATTTCGGTGACGAGAGTCCGGTCGAGCACGGCGAACTTGATGCGCCCCGTCTTGACGATGATGGCCTCGTCGGTGACGGCGATGACCTTGCCATCGAACGGATTGGGATCGATGTGCAGGCCCAGCGGTGAAACCTTGGGCTGGCCGTCAAAGACAGTGAATTTGAAAGAACGTGCATTGGAAGGCACATGACCAGCGATCAATTTGGGCATCTGGGCGTGGATGGCTTGTTTATCCATGGGGAAACTCCTTGTAAAAGTCCAGGGAACTCCTGCCCGCAGGGCAGGCGTGTCCCTTGGGAAAAGGTCAATGAGCGCGAGCGGCGCTCGATGAAAAACTATTCGTCGGCGTACAGCGGCAACCCTTTGAGCGTTGGCGCGTCGCCGTCGAAAACCAGGATCCGCACGTCGGCTAGCGCGGCCAGGCGCAGCGCCTCGACCAGACATTCCGGCATACCCGCCCGGCGGTGCTCTTCGTGCAGCCGCCAGGCGCCGTCGATTCCTTCCGTCGCGGACAACACTTCGTCTGTCCAGGGCGTGGAAATCAGCTTGAGGCCAATCGCCGGGCTGCACGGAATCCGAAAAGGCAGGAACAGGAACGAGGACGGCGTCCGTTTGTCCGCCTGCCTTTCCAGCCAGTTCCAGGCTTGTTCTGTAAGGTGCGCGCTGCTGATTTCCCAGCAGCGGCTGTAAAAGCCCGTCTCGAAGCTCAGTTGCCGGATCGCTTCGCGCGCAGCTTCCACGGACTGGAAATCGCCCATATGCGCGGGCCGGCCCTCGGTATCCTCGGCCTCGACCGAGTACAGCGCGGCGCATGCGATACCTTCGCTGGGACACTGGCGGGCCAGTTTCGCGGGCACGTCCTGCCCTTCGGTGATCAGCGCGAAATCCTTGCCGAACAGACACGGAAACCCCGCCGCCTGGTCGCTGGGCAGCAGCGACTGGCTGGCGTGCAATGACCGCCAGATCGGCGGACAGTCGTCACCGCAGGTGATGAGTAGCGTGCGGGCTATGCGCAGATTCTGATTCTGGTAGCCGCGCTCGAAAGGATTCCTGGAAAGAGAAAAATCAGATTTCTGGGTCATGAAATACCTCCAAACACAGAAAACCGGGGCCCGCCCCGCTTGGGGGCAGAGCCCCGGCGGGTGAAAAAATGAAATGAAACCGCTCAGTCCGCGTCGCCGATGGACGGCTTTTCAGACAAGCGGGTAATCACGTGCTGGAACACGCGCATGCGCCAACGCTCATCGGTGATCCCTGCAAGGAGACGGCGGGTCTCCTTGGCAATCAGTTCGGCGGCGGCATCGGGATCGTCCGCAACGATGGCGTTGCGCAGCTCCTGGCCGATGAATCTCGCGGTTGATGACTGACTGAACACCTGGATCTCCCGGCTCAGGAATGAACCTTCACCGCCGAATTCGAATAACCGGGGTTTGCTGCAATACCAGCAGCCCTCGAACTCGATGGCCACCAGGTTGTGTCCGTCGTTGAAGCAACTGGCGATCAGGAACAAGGCTTCGAGATCGGCATCGTCCTCGAACTGATGGTGTTCGATGAGATTTTCCAACTCCTCGTTTTGATCGGCGCCGAAATGCTCGGCAAGCCGCGTCAGCACCGCGACGATTGGCGGTTCGCCGCCAGCGTCGCCGTCAGTCTTGTCCGCGCCAGGCGCGGCAAGCCCGAGCTTGGCAGCCAGATCGATCAGGCCATCCAGCACGCTGTCCCACGATCGGCTGCCTTCTCCGGAAACGCGGGCGATGTAGGCCTGTCCGTTGCCCGGATAGGACTCATCAAGATTGAAAACGCCAAACAGCGCGGTGATGACCGGCGTGACCCGCTCGAGTATCAGCACGCCGGTGGCGTCGTAGTAGTTGTCGGCCATGGTGGCTCCAATGGGGGAATGCGCGAAAGCCACCCCTTGCGGGAGGCGGCATCCGCGGAGAAATCCCGAGGCCATCGGGCCTCGGGAATAAAAACTCAGTTCGCCGGCTTGCCGGTCTTGTCAAGGACGGCAGGACGGCACCGAGGCTTCGCAGATAACGGGCATCACGATGCGGCAAACCGCTTCGGTGATTCCGTCTCCGAACGGAAACCGGGTGAGCACGGCGTTGATCGCTCCCTCGGTATCGAAATCGACCACCGCGACGCGCGGCCGCGGTATCGATTGTGGTCAGTCCTGAAACACGACGGCCTCAACGAGGCTCCCTTCCGGCACGATGAACATGGAGGGTGTTTCGGGCATGGCGGCTCCTTCGATGAACGTGGTCCTCAGAAAGGAAAGGCCGCCAGCAACTGCCCGATGGTCTGGCCAGCCGGGAGATCCGGCAGTCCACTGCGGAAAATCGCCGGAATTTCTTCCTGGCGTATCTCGCCACCATGCACCGCGCGGTTGAACGCCGCCTGGCGCTCTAGCCAGGCCAGCTCGTAAGACGCGATGGCATCCCATTGGACAGGCGTGTTGGCTTCCATGGCGTAGGCATAGTCGTTCGCCTGCTGGTTGGCGTCGTCGTAACGGACGCAGACTTCGCGATACGCGCCGAAATCGTGCGCGGAGGACTTGATGATCAAAGTGGCCGGGCAGTTCGCCGGGACGGGATACAGGCGCGCAAGCATGCGCTTGAATACCTGGCACTCGATCCGTGATCGTTCGTCGTAGTCGGGGGCACCCACCTGGGCCGGGTGGACTTCGCACGGCGCGGGGCCGATCGTCATGATTTGGCTGGACATCGAGGTGTCTCCAATAAAAAAAGGGAACACCTCCCGCTGCGGGAACGTGTTCCCGGGGTTGCGGGGAGCGCAAGGCGCGTAAATCGAATGCAGGTAACGGCTGCGCCGCCCGGCGCGAACCGGGTTCCCTGGCCGCGTCCGGAAAAGCCGGTGCGCGGCCCGCCAGATAGGAATCGCGGCGCTGCGCGGACTCAGAGCGTCGGCAGTCCGCTCACTTGTTCCGGTTGAACCGGATGCAACAACCGGGCGGCATAGGAGCCGGCGATCCGGCGCTCGACGTCGCCCAGGTAATCATCGACCTTGCGGAGGATGACTTCGGGGCTGGCGTGCGCGCCGACGAGCGAGAAACAAGCATCCAGCGCGTTGCGCCCCTCGCTCCAATACTCGCCCGTCAGCCAGATAGCCAGCTCGGGCAGCCGGATCCGCGCATTCGCCGAGTCGAAGCCGTTTCTGGCCTCCACCCGGATGACCGCTTGCCTGGCGCCTGCCGCCGTGGCATACCTCTTGACGAGAACATCGGGCAGCAGCCGGTCCGGCGTCCATCCTTGCCGGACAAGCCGTTCGATCGCCGCAGCCCGGATCTGCCCAAGCCTGAGCGCCTGGGCCAGTCCGTCGTTTTGGGGCTTGGCGTCGCTGTCTTCCAAGGGGTTTATCGGGACGGGGGTGTTGGTATTTGGCGTGTCTTGCACGTTCGTTGTGTCGTATTGTAACAATGGCATTCTCCAATGAAACAGTGGGAACGCGCTCCCTTTCAGGCAGCAGCGTTCCCGAAAGAAAGGAATGAACAGGCGCTGGATGCGCCAGGACGGGTTTGCCCCGGCATGGCCGGGCAAGGTTGAGGACAACCCGTTTGCAGGGCTGGAAATTTGGGGAGATCCAGCTTTCTCCGGGATGCGCGGCATCGGCCACGCATAAAAACCATCCCCGCAGTCTGGCGCTTGCCGCCGGCTCGGGCAATACGTCTGGCGGCAAGGCCATGCGCAAAGGCTCTAAAAACGCGCCGTTTCAGGGTTGCAGGCGACCCGCTCCAAAGGCTGGGCATTGCAGGAGATCCAGCTTTCTCCGGGATGCGCGGCATCCGCCGCGCACGGGAAATCCATACAGCGAGTTTGGCGGGGGCCGGCGGTTCAGTCAACGCGGCCAGCGGCAAAGCAATGCCCAAAGAAGTGCAAGTGCGGGGTTCCCGAATGGACTTTCAGGAAACGGCGCCCTTGAAACGCCGCAGGTACCTGAGAAGCTGAAGGCTCTGATTTCTGGAGCCTGTGCGATGTATCCCCTCTCGCTGACCCTGAAAGGTTTTCGCGGCATTCGCGATGGCCTTGGACTCGATACGCTGACCCTTGATCTTGAACGGCTGGCCGGCGACGCCGAACTGGTCGCGCTGGCCGGCCCCAATGGCCGCGGCAAGAGCACCATTCTCGATAACCTGCAGCCGTTCCTGACGCTGCCATCGCGGGCCGCCTTGTCCGGGCCGGGCGGTTTCTCCTACTACGACCACGTGGTTCTCCCGGAAAGCGAAAAAGACTTGGTGTGGTTGCACGAGGGCCGGCGTTTTCGCTCGCAAATCGTGATCCGCTGCAACGGCCGGCGCGCGACCGAAGCCTTCCTGTTCGAGGCTGACGCCGAGGGCCGCTGGCATCCAGTCCGCTTGCCCGATGGCACGGTATCCGATGGCA
>WRJY01000240.1 GCA_009778355.1 Desulfovibrionaceae bacterium
CTGAACTGCCACGGCTACGGCTCCACCGTCACCGTCACCGCCACCTTCGGCCTGTGCGCCGCCGGCTGGGCGCTGAACCGGCTGGCCAATGGGGCGATCGAAGCCATGCTATAATGAAAAGCTTTCCGGGGCGCTGCCTGTCGCAGCGCAACGGTTGGGGGACGTTAGCTCAGTTGGTAGAGCAGCGGACTTTTAATCCGTTGGTCACAAGTTCGAATCTTGTACGTCCTACCATTAACAGATCAAGCACTTGGGCGCCCAAGCCCAGGTGCTTTTTTCTTGGATGGCTGGCATTTTTTGCCACGGTTCACCCCGTTTTGCGGTCGCCGATCTTGTCCACCGCCCTCCTCGAATTGCCCTGCGTCAGCCTGATGCGTCGCACGTCGCTTTGCAAGGCTGAATTTCCCGCATGACTTCATCGACGCGAACATCAGACAGTACGCCCAATAATGCCTGGGCCGCGTTTGTGCGCGCGGCTCCAGCGGGGCTGGCGCTCGT
This sequence comes from Desulfovibrionaceae bacterium, assembly GCA_009778355.1. Taxonomy (GTDB): domain Bacteria; phylum Pseudomonadota; class Gammaproteobacteria; order Burkholderiales; family Burkholderiaceae_C; genus Ottowia. Next base: position 499 of record WRJY01000240.1, read on the forward strand.
TCCGGTCGGCCTGCTCTTTGGCGTGCTGGCTGCGCAGGCAAACTGGAATGCGCTTGAGGTGCTGCTGTTCAGTATGCTCGGCTTCTCGGGCAGCGGGCAGTTTGCGCTGTTGCCGCTGGCCGGGCAAGGCATGGGTTTCCTGACGCTGCTGCTGGTGGCGGTTTCCATCAACAGCCGCTATGTGCCGATCGCGTTTATCGCCGCTTCCCGTTTGCCGCGCGTGCCGGTGCGGCGCGTCTTGCTCGCCCATTTATTGGGCGACGAGGCGTATGCGGTGGAGCGCGACCATGACGCAAGCGTGTCCGTCCTCGCCATTCGCCTGACGATCTACGGCGCCTGGGTGCTGTCCACCGTGGCCGGTGTACTGGCCGCCGGCCTGCTTCCGCGCAGCCTGCCGGGCGGAATCAACCTCGGCTTTCCGGGCAGCGTTGTGCTGCTGGCGCTGTCTTTCGGTCAACTCAAGGCGCGCGTGCCGCGGATCGCCGCGCCCTGGCACCGCCGCTTGGTGGAGATTGGCCTGTGCATCACGGCCGCCATACTGTTGTTCGCGTGGCTTGGCCCGGTCTGGTTCTGGCTGCCGAGTATCGCCTTCAGTTCCTGGCGGCTGTGGAGGGCGGGCGCGTGAACATTTCCTCGACGGGGCTGGCTATCCTGGCCCTGCTGGCTACCAGTCTGCTGGTGCGCGTGCTGCCGGCATTCGTGCGGCTGCGCCTGAGCGATACGGCCCGTCGCCTGCTCGAACATGTGCTGCCCATGGCGGTGTTTCTGAACTTCAGCATCTACATCGCCTGGACGGAGATCCGCACCGCGCCCGTGGCCGCCATTGCCGCCATCGCGGTCGTCGGCATCGTTGCGCTCGCCACCCGCCTCGGTCTCATACTTACGGCTTGCGCTGGCACCCTGATATACACCTTGATCCAGATAGTGGCGCAGACCTGAACCCTCGTCGCGGGCGCTCCCCCGCAAGGGCTGTTCCGATGCGATTACCGGCCCCAGCGATCGCGCCAGACCGCCGTCCAGTGGGCCAGCGACTCGCCGATGCCGCTTGGGCGGCCCGGCGGCGGCAAGTCCAGGCGCGCGGCGGCCGCTTGCAGGGCGGTCAGCGGGTCGGACAGATCGAGCGCCCGCGCGCCGTTTTGCTTGCTCAGCTTGTGACCATCGGCGGCCAGCGCCAGCGGCGCGTGCAGGTAGGCTGGCGCGGGCAGGCCGAGAGCGCGTTGCAGCAGTATCTGCCGAGGGGTGTTGTCGGCCAGGTCCTCGCCGCGCACGACGTGCGTCACGCCCTGGCTGGCGTCGTCCACCACCACGGCCAACTGGTAGGCCCACAGGCCGTCGGCGCGCAGCAGCACGAAGTCGCCCACCGCGCGTTCCACGTCCTGCTGCTGGCGGCCCAGGCGGCGGTCGATCCACGAGACCACGCTGGCTTCATCGGCATTTGACGCACCCGTCCGCAGCCTCCATGCCCGGGGCGGCCGGCCATGCAGGCCGCCGTTTTCAGGGCGGCAGGTGCCGGGGTAAGGCAGTTCAGCGCCCCGCGCGCGCCGGCTGCCGCGCGCCGTCTGCGCGGCCTCGATGTCCTTGCGCGAGCAGCCGCAGGGGTAGGCCCAGCCGCTGGCCTGCAAGCGATCCAGCGCCTGCCGGTACAGCGCGCCGCGCCGCGACTGCCAGACCGGAGCGGCGTCGGGCAACAGGTGGCACGCCTGCAATTGCCGCAAGATGAATTGGTCCGCGCCCGGCACGCAGCGCGGCGCGTCGATGTCCTCGATGCGCACCAGCCACTGGCCGTCGTGGGCGCGTGCGTCCAGCCAGCTTGCCAGCGCGGCCACCAGCGAGCCGGCGTGCAGCGGCCCGGTGGGCGAAGGGGCGAAGCGGCCAACGTACATGGGCTGTCCTGCAACGAGCGGCCCAAAGGGAATCTCATTTCAGCATTTGCAGAGCCAGTTCCAGGCCCGACACGAACGCATCTTCCACCCGGTGGCCCAGACACCAGTCGCCGCAGACGCCCAGCCGCGCCGCCGGTTCCCACAGGCAGGGCCGGCCCAGCGCCGCCGTGGTCTGCGCCTCGCGCCACAGCAGGGCCTGCGTCCATGCGGGCGTGGCGCGGATGCCGGTGATTTCGGCAAACGCCTTGAGCAGCTTGGCGGTGACGCGCTCCTCGCCGTCGCCCTCGTGTTCGCGCGACCAGGTCCCGCTGGCCTGCACCGTCCAGCGTTCGATCGGCTCGCGGCCCGGCTTGGACGATTCGCGCGCCAGCCAGGCAACGCGGTGATGCGTGCTGCGCGCGGCATTCCATTGCGGCCCGAGCGTGTACAGCCCCGGCTGGGCGGCCTGCGGAAAGGCCAGCATCAGCGTCCAGCACGGCACGGTCTGCACGCCGGCCATGGCCCCGGCCAGCGGTTGCGCCAGCGGCAGTGACGGCAGCAGCAGGCGCGCTTGCCCCGCCGGCACGGCCAGCAGCACGGCGTCGAATCCGGCGTGCACCGGGTGGTCGTCGCCCTCGCCCTGCGTGTGCAGTTGCCAGCGACCGGCGTCGAGCGCGTCGAGCGCAATCGCGCGCACGCGCGTACCCAAGTGCAGCCGGCCATCGGCCAGCAGCGGCTCGGCCCAGCGCCGGGCAATGGCATCCATGCCGGGCGCGGCCACCCAATGCGGCTCGGGCGTAGGCAAGGCCGCCTCGACCACGCGGCCATGCTCGTCCAGCACGCGCACGGCATTGGCGCTCCAGCGCCGGGCCATGCCGGGCGCGGTGATGGCCAGCGCGCGCTCGAACCGCGCATCGCGCACGGTGAAATATTGCGCCCCGGCGTCGAAGCCGCCGAAGGGCGACGCCACCGTGGCCATGCGGCCGCCGGCCTGCGCCCCCGCCTCGAACACCGTCACCCGCTCTCCAGCCTGCCGCAGCGTGCGCGCGCAAGCCAGCCCAGCGATACCGGCGCCGACAACGGCAATATGGCGGGGCGGGCGGCTGTCTGGGCGAAGATTGGCGGCGTTCATGTGCGAACTCTACACGCAGTGGCGAACCGGATTTTTTTGGGCAGTCTGCGCTTGTTGGACTGGTTGCTGCGCGACGATGCCAGCGTTGCTGACCGCGCTGGATGCCGACGATGCCACCCGCGCGAGAATGGGCGGCAGCGACTGAAAAATCAACCTCCAACTCGCAGAAAGGACACAATACAAGCCATGCTGCTGACACAGCGGCAACGGAAAGATATATATCAATCGCCAACTTTTGAAGAAAGGGTATGGCAAGCCTTTGCAGACGATCAGGCGGCGGCCAGGCAGGCGTGAGGTGAAACATCTCAGGCCGCAACGAGCCCAACTTGAGTGTGGCGCACGGCTTCGACCGTCCGCCAAGCAGATAAGGCGTTTGCCGGCGGATCGCATCGGGGCCAGTGGCGTGATTGAGCGTCCACGCAGAGAGCCGAATGCCAGGCAGTCGCCAACTGCTTCACCACGCAATGCGGGCGATGGCTTGGCGCCGCCAAGCGTCCATACGAGTTTCACATGACACGAACGAACCCCCTTGCCCTGCTCGCCAGCGCTGCGCTGCTGCTGGCTGGCGCAGCCCAAGCGCAGATATACCGCCACGTCGGGCCTGATGGCCGCGTGAGCTACTCCGGCCAACCCTCCGCCGCCGACTCGCGCGCCACTGGCGGCAAGGCATCGGCAGGCGGCGCGGCGCTGCCTTATGAACTGAGCCAGACCGCGCAGCGCTACCCGGTCACGCTGTACACCTCCAACAACTGCGCCGCGTGCAACACGGGCCGCAATCTGCTGATCAGCCGCGGCATTCCATTTAGCGAAAAAACCGTTGAGTCCAACGACGACATCGCCGCACTGCAACGGCTGTCGGGCGGCAACGATCTACCGGTGCTCACCATTGGCCAGCAGCGGCTCAACGGCTTTTCAGACCAGGAATGGAGCCAGTACCTCGACGCCGCGGGCTACCCCAAGACCTCTCAACTGCCCGCCAGCTACCGCCGCCCATCCGCCACGCAGCTGGTCGCCTCCCAGCCAGTCGCCCCCGCGTTCCGGGCCGACACCGCTGGCACCGAGCAGCAAGAACCCGCCCCCACAGTCACCCCGGCGCCCGACCGCAACAACCCGGCTGGAATCAGGTTTTGATGTTCGTGAGAAATGACGTCCAGAACGCTCCAGCCGAACCTTATTGGCCTCGGCAGAGGTCAAGTCGAACGAATGCCTCTTCGGCAAAGCCGGTGGCTTCAGGAGGTTGTGAGCCGCTCAAATCGTCTGATCGGGATTGCCGAGGCGGTTCCGCATGGTCGGCGGCTTGCCATCCCACAGGCCCCGTTGATCCAGACGTTCATCCTCTTGTAGCTGAATGTACTTCCGTGTAAACAACCTCGTCTCGCCCAACTGTAGAGACGGCGTATCTCCTCGTCATGCTGTACCTGGACAATGACGGTCAAAGACCCAATAAGGCAAGCGGCCAGGCCGCCAATAGGGAAATGGGCAAACAGATCGTCGCCCTGCCATGCCGCCGAAGCGCCGAAGATCGAGAGCATCTGCAAACGCTGGCAGGCAAAGACCGGCAAGCGGCTTTATTCATCGTTTCATACGTGACATAACACTGGGTCGTTGGCGTTGTAGCGGCGACGCAACAACCATCCCGGATTTCAGGTGCCGCCGGGCGCGATGGAGCCACTTTCCGGGAAGAAATGCACAAAGACACGTAGCACATGCAACGTGCGTATGGCACAATGCTTTCACCGTTTCGGTGGTTTGACTGCCTGAAGCGTCCGGTTATTTAATGGCAGCTTGTCTGCGGCTTTTTTCCCATGAGGACAACCATGAAGAAACTGAACAAAGTAGCGGTCATGATCGCTGTGGCAACCGTGACTGGCGCCGCTTTCGCGGCCCCGGCGGCGATCGACAACTGGAAAAACGGCACCAACGAGTTGGTCTGGAAAAACGGCACCAACGAACTGTGCTGGCGCGATGCCTACTGGACGCCCGCCACCGCCGCCCCCGGTTGCGATGGCGCCTTGGTCGAACCGGCTCCGACGCCCGTTACGCCAGTGGCTACTCCGACGCACCCGAATCCGAAGCCCCCCACTCCGACGCCCCCGACCCCCACCACCACCAAGGTGACTTACGCCGCTGATGCCCTGTTCGACTTCGACAAATCGGTGCTCAAGCCCGAAGGCCGCGCCAAGCTCGACGATCTGGCCAGCAAGATCCAGGGCATCAACCTCGAAGTGGTGATCGCCGTCGGCCACACCGACTCCATCGGTTCCGACGCCTACAACCAGAAGCTGTCGGTGCGCCGCGCCGAAGCCGTCAAGGCTTACCTGGTGTCCAAGGGCATCGAGCGCAACCGCATCTACACCGAAGGCAAAGGCAAGACGCAGCCGATCGCCGACAACCGCACACGGGAAGGCCGCGCGAAGAACCGCCGCGTGGAAGTCGAAGTGGTCGGCACCCGCTCGAACTGATCCGCATCCGTTCGGCAGCCAATCAAAAAGCCTTGGGGGTGAAAGCTCCCAAGGCTTTTTTAATTGGATCAATCCGCGTGTGACAATCCGGCCATGATTGCCGCCACCAATGCCGATGAAGCCGAACTGGCCAAGTTCTCCTCGCTGGCCCACCGCTGGTGGGATTTGACGGGCGAGTTCGCGTCGCTGCACGAAATCAATCCCCTGCGGCTGGAGTGGATCGATGGCATCCGCCCCCTGGCCGGGCTGCGCGTGCTCGATGTCGGCTGCGGCGGCGGCATTCTGGCCGACGCCATGGCGCGCAAGGGCGCCGACGTGCTCGGCATCGATCTGGCGGAAGAATCGCTCAAGGTGGCCCAACTGCATGCGCTGGAGGCGCAGACGCCGCGCGTGTCGTACCGGCACGTCGCCACCGAGGCGCTGGCCGCCGAGCAGCCCGGCCAGTACGATGCCGTCACCTGCATGGAAATGCTGGAGCACGTGCCCGACCCGGCGTCCATCGTGCGTGCGTGCGCCGCCCTGGTCAAGCCGGGCGGCTGGGTGTTCTTCTCCACCATCAACCGCAACCCCAAGTCCTTTCTGTATGCCATCGTCGGGGCCGAATACCTGCTCAAACTGGTTGCACGCGGCACGCACGACTACGCGCGCCTGCTGCGTCCAAGCGAGTTGGGGCGCTTTTGCCGCGATGCCGGCCTGCAACTGCAACAAAGCCGCGGCCTCGAATACAACCCGCTGACCCGCCGCTACTGCCTGTCAGCCGACACCAGCGTCAACTACATGATCGCCACCCGCCGCCCGCCTGAGTGACCATGTTCAGGGACGTTCGCTGCGTGCTGTTCGACCTGGGGCCGTGTCACAGCAATACTGGCGCGCAATGAAACCGATGGATTCATGTGGTGTCACGTCACGCATGAAATGACGGATAAGCCGGGCATATGTCAAGCCGTGAAGCGGCGGGGGCATCGAGGCCAGTCCATCAACCCCGCCGCTTCAGCATTCCTCCAGCCGCGCTATGCTTGGCGCATGAACCGGGTTATCCAGTCCTTTGTGCGCGCGTTGGGCTACATGCTGTTGCCGCGCGTGATCGGCATGTCGCTGCTGCCGCTGCTGTTGATGGTGGTGGCGGCGCTTGGGCTGTATTGGCTGTTCTGGGATGGCGCGGTGGCGGCAGTGCACGCGGCGCTGCAATCCTGGCCGGTGGTGAGTTGGCTGGATGGCAAGCTGTCCGTGGACGGCTTGGCGGCCTGGCTGGCGTTGCGGCTGGTGGCGGCGCTGGCCGCGGTGCTGATCGTGGTGGCGTCGCTGGCGCTGGTGTCGATGATGATGACGCCGGCCTTGACCAAACTGGTGGCCGGGCGGCGCTTTCCGGCGCTGGAGCGGCGCCATGGCGCGTCGCTGCTGACATCCATCGCTTCGTCGGCGGGGGCGCTGCTGGCGGCCCTTGCCGCGCTGCTGCTGACCATGCCGCTGTGGCTGATTCCACCCTTCGTGCTGGTGCTGCCGCCGCTGATCTGGGGCTGGCTGACTTACCGCGTGATGAGCTTCGATGCGCTGGCCGACTTTGCCAGCGCCGACGAGCGCCGGGCCATTTTGCGCCAGTACCGCTGGCCGCTGCTGGTGATCGGCATCGTCAGCGGCTGCCTGGGCGCGGCGCCGAGCGTGGTGTGGGCGTCGGGCGTGGTGTTCGCCGCGCTGTTCGTGGTGCTGGCGCCGCTGGCAATCTGGATTTACACGCTGGTATTCGCGTTTTCGTCGCTGTGGTTCGCACATTACTGCCTGAATGCCCTGCAACTGCTGCGCGAGGCCGAGCCGCCCGCCGCCGCGCCCGTGCTGCCGCTGCCCGCGGCCAGCGCCGCCGTAACCGATGTCCGCTACAAGGAACTGCCTCATGAACCTTGACGCCGCGATGGCCACGCCCGGCTTCGGGCTGATCGTGATCGGCGACGAAATTCTCTCTGGCCGGCGCGCCGACAAGCACCTGACGAAGGTGATCGAACTGCTGGCCGCGCGCGGTTTGAGCCTGGGCTGGGCCGAGTACGTGGGCGACGTGCCCGACCGCATTACCGCCGTGCTGACGCGGGCCTTTGCCTGCGGCGACGTGGTGTTTTGCACCGGCGGCATCGGCGCCACGCCGGACGACCACACGCGCCAGTGCGCCGCCCGCGCGCTGGGCGTGCCGCTGGCGCTGCACCCCGAGGCCAAGGCGTTGATCGAGGAGCGTATGCGCGACACCGCTGCCGGGCAGGGCGCGCCGTTCGAGCCCGACCGGCCCGACAACCTGCACCGCTTGAACATGGGCGTGTTTCCCGCCGGGGCGCAAATCATTCCCAACCCGTACAACAAGATTCCGGGCTTTTCGATCGTTGTTCCCTCCCCTTCCGGGGGAGGGCAGGGGTGGGGGCCAGCGGCGCTTACAGCGGTCACGGCGGCTGGCCCC
>WRJY01000241.1 GCA_009778355.1 Desulfovibrionaceae bacterium
GCGAGCAGGAGCTGTACCAAACCAGCGAATACGATGCCCAAGGCCGCCTGATTGCCCAGACCGATGCCGCCGGTCAAACCACCAGCTTCCCGGCACGCACATGCAGCGCGGCCGCTCCGTGCTCTCGTAGACGCGCGCCAAGACCTCCTGCAGGCAGGGATCTTGAACATCGTATTCAGCACCTGTGATCAAAAAGCGTTGTGCGTCCATGATCAAATGCCTCCAAAGGCCCATCATGGCGCGCAGGGATTGATCTGGCCGCTCGAAATAACCGCTGTAGCCGGTCGATTTCGGCAGTGACTGGCTTCACAGCCACCGATGATCCCGTCGCCCAAACCATGGCTGTGGCGTAACGTGCCAAGTTGCATTGGATCGGTTCATCGCCGATCTGCCGCCAGAGGCGCGTCGAATTTTTGAAAACGCGCCTGAAATCTGTTGAAGATGTCAGCCTCTGAGGATGTCACGGCACACAGCCAAGGCCATCATGGCATCTTTGACCATGAAGTTCACCAGTGTGGCCGAGACGCCAATGATCTTGGCGATCTCGCGCTGCGTCTTGCCTTCCAGCCGACTGAGTTCAAAAACAAGCCGTGTCCGGGACGGCAGCGCCCCCAGAACAGTTTCGATGCACGCAAGCGACCGCCGCTCATTGATGCCGGCATCAGCACGCGCGCCGCCATCGACTTCGGGCAAATCGCCATTCGCACTGTTGATGAAACAACCAGCTTCCACCATCCGGCGGCGGCAATAGTCCAGAGCCATGTTCCGCACCGCCTGACAGCAGTAGCCGAACGGGTTCGTCAGATCCCGGGCGTAACCCCATTTCACCAGCTTGAGGTAGGCATCTTGCAGCACATCCTCGGCCATATCGGGGTGACCAACGATTTTCGAGGCAATCGCGCGAAGATCGCTGTGACGCGCGAGGCAAATTTCGATCAGCGCTTTCGCGCGCGGATCCGTTGCCGTGACGACTACCTTCCCAGTCAACTCAGCCGCCCGTCAGTGCCAACGCACGCCCAATTTGCAGCTGCGGCACTTCGATCCAGCATGCAAAGATGGCATGCCCGTCAATGACCATGGGCGACACCACGCGCTGGGCCAGGAAACCCGCGCGTCGCAGCAGCCGCTCGACGCCAAGAGGCGAGACGGTAATGAGGCGCTGCACGCCATGCTCGGCTGCCACTTTGAGCACCGCGCGCAATAGGTCCACCGCAACCCGCGAGGAGAACTGTCTGGATGCGCCTTCAGCCGGCGCTGCGTCAGGATCGACCGCCGTGAAACGCGAAAGCTCCCAAACCGTGGGATCCTGTGGCACGGGAAGGGATCCCATCAACTGCGGGAACACTTCGCCGAGCAGGTACGGCCAGTGGGTGGACAGCAGGCGAACACTGAATTGGCTTGCGGGTCATCGCGACCCGGTGCACGTCCCAGCGGACGTTCCGATCCTGATCGGCGTCGCGGTCGTTACCCGCCCTCCCCAAAGAAGTGCTGCCTGCGCCGCCCCTGCGGCAGGGGCGAGCACTGCCGCAAGGCAAGCGCCGCTCGTCGCCTTGACAGCACACATGAATCGCAAATCCCCTGGTTCTGAAACAACCGGGGTAATGGGTCAACACAGCATCGGCCCGCATTTTTCAACCCTCATCGAGGAGTCCCACTCCTCATGACGGGCGGTGGGACTCCTTGTTTATTCGGAGTTCCCCTGATGGCCACGAAAGCCACCTCTGCTTCCCCTTCCTTTTGGCTCCCCGGCTTCGAGCCTGATGGCGAACCGGCCAGCACGGCGGTCGTCACCCTGGTTCAACCGGCCCCGGAGCCCGACACAGCGCCGGTTTCGCCGCCCGCCGCCCTGCCCTGTCCTGACGAAGTCATCGCGCCCCGCGCACAGAGCTGGCGGTTGGCCGTCGTCGAATCGAGCCCCATCGTCCGGGAAACCTTTCCCAGACTTCGCCCCGCCGACCTGAAAGGCCTGGCGAGCGCCACGGCCAAGTTCGACGCCAATGTGCGTGCGATCGAGGTTCTGGCCCGCATCGAAGCCGAAAGCCGCCCGGCGAATGCTACCGAGCGCATCGCCATGGCGCGCTACTCCGGCTGGGGCAGCCTGCCGGCGGCGTTCAACCTCGACGGCAAGGAACCGGCCTGGATCGCCCGCGCGCAGCAATTGCAGGCGCTGCTGGGCGAGGCCGATTACGAGTCGGCCAGGGCATCCGTCAACAACAGCCACTTCACCCCGCTGGAAGTGATCGACGCCTTGTGGGCGGCGGTCAGGCGGCTGGGCTTCGCGGGCGGCCGGGTGCTCGAACCGGCCGCAGGCGTTGGTCACTTCATTGGCGCTATGCCCGAAAACCTGGCAGCGACATGCCATCTGACCGCCGTGGAAATCGACCGCCTGTCCGGACGCTTGCTTCAGGCCCTGTACGGGCCGGCTGGTGTCGCCGTGCATGTTGCGCCGTTCGAGAAGTCGCGCTTTCCGGATGGCTGGTTCGACCTGGTGATCGGCAATGTTCCGTTCGGCAGCTACAAAGTGCCGGACACGAGCAACCGACCCTACGCCGGCTTCAGCAGGTTGCCCCAGTGGTCGCGCTCAAATTTGCTCTGCTTGCCGTCGGCAGCCGTGACGCTGACCAGATCGCCTGCCAGGTCGTGCGTGAGGTGTTGAGATGTATGTGGCCCGGCATCGGCAGTTCGTGGTCAAACGCATGCCGGGCACCGGCAAGCAGCACCAGCCCAGATGTGCGTCGTATGAACCGGATGCACAGCAATCCGGACTTGGCGAACTCATGGGCGAGGCGATTGTGGAATCCATTGCTCGTTGACCAGCATTAAGTTCAGAGCATCGATCTCGTAGACATGCTCACGCTTGGCCCGGACGAGCGCCGTCATGACGAGCCGAGGCTTGCGCCCGGCATGGGCATCCAGCACCTCGAAGTCGGCACCGTACACCCGACGGGCGCGCTCCCACACTTTTCCCGCGATCAGCAAGGGCGTATCAGGCATGTGCTTGATCCATACCCGGCGGCCAAAGGCCGTCGTTTCACAGATCTTGAACTCCCCCATGATGACGGCCAGCGGTGACTGGCCCTCGTGCGGCAGCAGGATGAAAAGTTTGTCGCACCGCCTCTGGGCAGCCGCAGCCTTGGACGTTTCGCTGAACTGTTCGGGCACGTAAAGCCGTTCGGCCAGCGGCTTGCCCTTGACGGTGATCTCCGCGGCAGCCTCCATCAAGTGCCGGCACAGCACACCCTGGTTGCGCTTGCCCGCCATCCCAGGCACCCAGCGATTGAAGCCCGCGCGCTCAAACAGGAAATGGGCCAAGGCGCGCAAACTCATGCGTTGCCGAGGCGCGGCGACCTTCCCCGGATCGGAGGGTTCGCCGGAGGCGACGCCTCGGCCCATCATGCGCACCCAAGGAAAATCTACGCGCAGTTCAACGCCGCCCGATGCGGTTTCCAGCCGACGGCGCCCACGAGATCGAACTCGTGGATACCCTGATTGAGCAGCAGCGGCGCTTCATCAAGCCGCTGAGGTACGACGCTCGCAGCACGGCTGGATTCCCAAATGTCTTGCTGGTCGACGTGGGGGATGAGTCACTGCCTCTGCACGTCGTCAGCGCGTTCGCCCCCGAGAAGGAGCGTGAAGCCAAGGTTCAGGTGGTGAACCGCCAGGAACGACCGGTGTGGACTTGGTGGACGGATCAGCCGATGCCGCCGTTTCCAGCAGTTGCTGGTGCCCAGCGATGAGAGTGCAGGCTGGTCTCCGGTGTCTTGTGGGTTGCTTTTGAGCAATGATGCTGTTTCCTTCTCAGCGTCTGGGAACGAGATTGCGTTCTGCTTTCACGCCCCTGCCAGTGCGGATTCTCATGCCATCACAAAAAAGTTCTATAAGAGGCGTATAGTTGCCGCTTAAATCAGCATTTGCACTCAATAGGCATAAATGCGCATCTTTGAAGATTGTTGACAATTTTATTGTTTGCTACAATAGGCAGAAATAAGCCTTTTGTATTGGTACTTGATACTCAATAGGCACAAAGTTGCTGTTTGAGACGATCAACTACGAGACTTTTCAACATGATGACTGTCACCAACTTGACCCCTGAGGAGATGGAAGCCGGCCTTGGCGAGAAGCTCAAGGCGTTCCGTTTGTTCAACAATCTCGACCAGAAGACCTTGGCCGAACGCGCCGGCGTGAGCTTGCGAGCGCTGCGTAGTCTTGAGGCAGGAGATGGTTCTACGATCAAAACCCTGGTCAGCGTGCTGCGCGCTCTGGGGCGGCAAACGTGGCTGGATTCTGTGGCGCCCGTTGCAACCATCAACCCGCTTACCCTGACCCGTGGAGCCAAGCAACGGCAACGCGCCGCGCGCCGCCATCGCTCTCCGAGCGATGTGTGAGCGTGACACGGCAGCGCGCTCGCCTCCATCAGTTCTACAAAAAAACACGCCATGGCGTCTATTAGCAATTCCCGCTCATACCAGCATGTCGGAGCGGTGGAGGTTCAACTGTGGGGCCAACACATCGGCTCGGTCGCGCTGGATCCGGCCTATGGCTACTACGTGTTTGCTTACACGCCGGCATGCGCCCGTCTTGGCATCCAGCCTTCACCGTTGCAGATGCCGGCGATTCCGAACCAGTCCTACCTGTTCACGGATCTGCCTGAGGCGACCTACAAGCGGCTGCCCGCGATGTTGAGCGATGCACTTCCGGACGACTTCGGCAATGCCCTGATCAACCGCTACATGGCCGACCAGGGTATTGCGGCGCAAGAAATCACTGCTCTCGACCGACTGGCCTACATGGGTGCCCGTTCCATGGGCGCGATGACTTTCAGACCTGCTCGCGGTCCGGTCCGCCACAAGCCCACGGCGATTGAGTTGGGTGCGCTCGTCGAACAGGCCCGGCGCGCGGTTCGGGGAATCGTGGACGATGACCAGCACACCAATGCGGCATTGCGCAGCATCATCGATGTCGGTACCAGCGCTGGCGGTGCGCGCGCCAAGGCCGTGATTGCTCTCAACCCTTTGACCGGCGAAATCCGTTCCGGCCAACTGGATGCGCCCGAAGGCTTCGAGCACTGGCTGCTCAAGTTCGATGGCATGGGGGCAGATCAGGAACTGGGCACGTCGCAGCATTACGGCCGCATCGAATATGCGTACCACTTGATGGCGCGCGCTGCCGGCGTTCACATGACCGATTGCCGGCTCCTGCAAGAAAATGGCCGCGCCCACTTCATGACCAAACGCTTCGACCGCGAGGGGCAAAGCGACCGCCACCACATGCAAACCCTGTGTGCCATGGCCCACGTGGATTACAGGAAAAAAGGAAGCAACGCCTATGCACAGCTCTTCGGTACGATCAGCCAGTTGAGTCTGCCTTACGAGGACTTGGAAGAGGCCTTTCGGCGCATGGTCTTCAACGTGATGGGCCGCAACTGCGACGACCACAGCAAGAACTTCTCGTTCCTGCTGCGCCAGGACAGCCGGATGTGGGAACTGGCCCCGGCCTATGACGTCACCTTTGCGCACAACCCCAAGGGCGAGTGGACCAGTCAACACCTCATGTCGGTGAACGGAAAGTTCAAGGACTTCGAGGTTGCAGACTTGCTGGCTGAAGCCCGGCGGTTTGGCATCGGCTCCGCATCGCGGGTGATCCGTGAGGTTCGAGCCGCCATCAAGGGCTGGCACGGCTTTGCGAAGAAGGCGGATCTTCCTGAACCTCAGATACAACAAGTCCAGGAGCAGCTCTGCCCCTTTGACTGACAGAAGTGGCGCCGTATGCGTGGGTTGCGGCGCGGTTTGGCTGGCTGAGTAACGAGGGTTGAAAACCCCTTCGCTCCTGCGACCATAAGTTGTCGGCGCTTGCCGATTCTCATGAAGGAGCGAGTCAAAATGAACGCGATTGTGATGGCCCAAGGCGGACCGCCTGCATGGCCTACTTTGCTGGGGCTTGGGCCTGCCCGCATTCCAACCGGCGGCAAGATTCGGCCGGGCATCATGGTGTTGACGAAGCGGGCTGCTGAAGTGCCGCAAGCCAAGGAACTCTACCTGCAGGGGGTGGCCGAGGGCCATTCGTTCGAGCAGATCGAACGCGCCTTGCTGGAAGCCCTGCCGCAACTGAAGTCGCCGCTGGCGCCGCGGAACGTTCCTTGGTTCACCGTCAGGGCGCAGGATTTCCCGAACCCCGAGGTGGCGCGGCAGATTCTTGATGCCTACGGCGAGGATCGTGGCCGTGGGCGGCGCCTGTACCGCTTTCCGGTGGTCTTTCCGGCCGACCACTGGCAGAGTGTGATGCCGCACGAACTGGCGGCTTGGGGCGCCCACGAGAAACGCTTCTGGTCGCAGTATTCGGCTGACGGCCATCCGCAGGGACTTATTCAGCGTCGTCCTAACTTTCCTTCTGTCCCGCCTGGCCTTGCGCGTGGGCCAGCGCCTGCTGGCCGAGGCGGACGAAGGCAGCGCATTCTTCGACCCATTTCATTCGTTCGCCGGGCGTGAGTTTGGCGAATGCGCGCAGGCGCTCATCGTTGACGTGGTAGCGGCGCTGACCGCGGTCGGGTTGCTGAGGAAAAGGCGGCCAGGGGTCGGATTTCATGGCTTGGTGGCCTTGATGTGTTGAAGGTGGGCCACGTCGTCCAGATCGAGCGGCCTGCCGGCGTGCTGCTTGAGGGCGATGAGATCGTCGATGGTGGCCACGCGCACAAGAGTGCCCGCGATGTCGAGCGCCAGGGCACGCTGGTGCAGCGCGCACGGATCCATGGGCGGAAAGAGCAGCACATCCAGCGTGACGCCCCCTATGCCGGGCGCGCGCAGGCCAAAGGCTTGCAGGTGACGGCGCTGGCGCCAGTCGCGCAAGGTTTCGGCGTCGCGCAGGATGGCGATAGGCACGGGCAGCACGGGGGTAAGGCCCAGTTCCTGCGCGGCTTGCAAAAATCGCTCCACGTTGCCGGGAGAGAACACCAGCGTGATGTCCACGTCCATGGTGTTGCGTTCCACGCCATGCAGGGCAACGGCCAAACCGCCGATCAGCGTGTATTCAACCTCGTGCCGGTGCAAGGCAGAGAAAAGCTCGTGGTAGAACATCTACCTTTCCCGCGAACCCCGCAGCCCCGCGATGCGGTTGAATGCCACGGCCAAGCCGGTTTGAGCCATGCCGGGTTCACGCATGGCTTGCACGGCTTTGAGGCTGGGGGTGGCGGGCAAGGCAGGACAAGGAAAGAAAAATTTTGGCTATTTTATGGCGGCGGCAGGTTCATTCCAATGCTTCCGGCAGCCGAATGTCGGCGCAGAACTCCAGGGCGCCGAGCATCCCAGTGATCAGGTCATGGCTGCACTCGGTCTGGATGGATGAACCGCAGCCTGACAACGCAGGGAGCGCGTCTCGTGAGTCAAGCGGATCGTCGCTTCACCGCTTCAGATGTTCCATCACCAAGGTCCTCAGCGCCCTCTTTCCCTTGGCGTTCTGGTTTCGGTAAGCCTGCCGCGCCATCTCGATGAACCTCTCCTCGCCCGGATCGGGGACCGGGCCGGGCTCGTGTTCGGCATCGAGCCATGCAGACGGCTTGCCGCAGTGCCGCTCGATCTGTCTGGCCAGTTTGTCGGAGATGGCGCGCGGCGACTTTTGGGAACGGATCTGGCTCCACATGCTCGCAGAGATTTCGAGCGAAGCTGCGAATTGCCTGGCTAATCCGAGCGTCTCAGTGCCTGGCGCGGCGTGGGCCGCGACGAACTCACGATAGAGGATCAGGGCGTTGTTGCGGCGCAGGGACGAGAGGGTCATGAGGCAGGCAGGAATACAGACTGTGATGCGCGAACAACAGCACAGGCCAAAAGATCAAAAAAGTCCTTGCGCGAAGTGTAAACCCAGTTTACTATACGCGCATCGGACAAGTCTTCGAGGCTCCCAACGGGTCTTGACGCTCCCCGAATCCTTCACTGCAACACACTGGAACCATCGTGAGAACGAACCTGAACACCCGCAACATACGACCGGCATCGATGCCGTCATCGATGTTTGCGCGCGCCGCGTTCGTTCCAACGTTCTTGCGCGGCGGTAGTTATTCGATCCTTGGGCTTGAGTCCCTGTGTCTGTCCCTGGCCGCGTTTTGGCTTGAACAGAACCATGAGGATCGGCCGCAACCGGGTGGAGGTGGCGCCTAGGCGCACGCATCCCAAGCTCTCTCACCAGAGGCCCGGACTCCGAAAGGATCCGGGCCTCTTTGTTTTCAGCCCTGTGGACTTCGGTTTGCACAACCCGCGAAAGGCTGTTCACAGCCCAACGCACTGGCAGTGATCGCGCTGCCATGAACGCACCGGCCGAGTGCCGGTGGGTGATCCTTAAAAATTTGCCGCGTGTCGCGCCCATGACTGGTTGGGCTTGCGATACGCAAACATGCAGACGTAGCTCAGCCGGTAGAGCGCGGCGTTGCCAACGCCGAGGCCGTGGGATCGAAGCCCGCCGTCTGCTCCATT